>DASTLM010000206.1:0-3220 GCA_035714945.1 Dehalococcoidia bacterium
ACCACCTGGCTGACGCCAGCGTGGACCTGGCGGTCATGGACCCGCCCTACTACGACAATGTGATGTACGCCGAACTGAGCGACTTCTTCTATGTCTGGCTCAAGCGCACCGCCGGCTACGTCTATCCGGAATGGTTCCGCCGGTCCCTCACCGATAAGGAACAGGAGGCCTGGCCAACCCCGCCCGGTTCAAAGGCCAGAGTGGTGCCAGAGCCCTGGCCAACCGTGACTACCAGCAGCGCATGGCGGTTATCTTCGCCGAGAGCCGACGGGTGCTCAAGACCGACGGCCTGCTGACCCTGATGTTCACCCATAAGGCTACCGGGGCCTGGGACGCCCTCACCACCGGCCTGATCGAGGGAGGCTTCACCATCACTGCTTCCTGGCCGGTCAACACCGAGGCCGAAGGCAGCCTGCACATCAAGGAGAAGTCTGCCGCCAACAGCACCATATTCCTGGTCTGCCGCCCCCGCCCTACACGGCCCGTTGACCAGGTCGAGTATTGGGAGGATGTAGCCCCCCAGGTGGCCCAGGCCGTCAGGGGCCGTATCGCAGAGTACCAGGAGGCCGGGATTGCCGGCGTGGACCTTTACCTGTCCTGCTTCGGCCCTGCCCTCCAGGTATTCTCAGAGCACTGGCCCTTGCGCCGGGGGCAGCCCAAACCCCAGGCCCGGCAAGGCCGCCGCCAACGGTCTATGTTCGATAGTGATGATGACCCTTACGCGGTGACTCCGGAGGACGCCCTGGATGCGGCCCGGGCGGAGGTGAAAGAGTGGCGGCTGCGGCAGATCACGCGGACCACTCGCCGTACTGACCTGGACCTGTCGACCGAATGGTTCGTCCTGGCCTGGGACGCCTTCCGTGCCCCCCAGTTCCCTTACGACGAAGCTTTGCGGCTCGCCCGGGTCGTGGGTCTGGACCTGGACCGGGAAGTAATTGGCCGCCTCGCCGAGAAGAAGGGCAGCAACGTGTTGCTCTGGGACAGCGCCCGACGGGCCGCCAAAGGAGCCCTGGGACCTTCCGACGGCAGCCGGGGTATGATTGATGTCCTGCACCACGCCGCCCACCGGGTCCGTCAGCAGGGTCCCAATGCCGGCCGGGAGATGCTAGAGCAGAGCGGAGTCGATGAGCAGGCAGGGTTCCTGGCAGCATTGACCGTTGTCCTGGAAGTGCTGCCGGTGTCCAGCACTTACACCAGGGTTCCCGGGGAGACCGGCCCGGTGGCCGATGCTGCCGGCGACTTCGACGCTCTGGAACGCCTGCGCCGTCTGGCCTTTAGCGCACAGGTGCCCGAACCCCTCCAGCTAAGGTTCTGGCAGGAATCTGCGGCATGAGCCTGCTCACTGACCGTTCGTGGAAGGTCCTTTATGACTCCGACGAGACCAGCCTGATCCAGGAGTTCTACGAACCCGTCCTGTCCACTGCCCTTCGCTACGACCGCACCACCGGCTATTTCTCGGCCGGAGTTTTGACCCTGGTAGCCCGGGGTATCGAAGGACTGGTCCGCAACGGAGGCAAAATGCGTCTGCTGGTCGGCTGCATCCTTCACCAGGAGGACCTGGCCGCCATCGAGAAGGGCTATTCCCTTCGGGAAACGGTCGAAGCAAAGTTGCTGGCTAACCCCCTGGCGCCCTCTACCCCAACCCAGGTAGACGCTCTTGAGCTGCTGAGCTGGATGGTCGCCCGGGGGCACCTCGATGTCAAGGTAGCGGTGCCATGTGGGGACGACCGCAAGCCCATAGGTGGTCTGGGAGTCTTTCACTCCAAGTCGGGGATCGTAGAGGACCGGGCAGGAAACCGCCTGGCCTTCAGCGGCAGCATCAATGAGACCCCCTCCGGTTGGATGTTGCAGGATACCTCGGGAGCGGGGGGCGGCAACTGGGAAGACTTCCACGTATTCCTGGACTGGGCTGGCAGCCGCGATCATGTGTCGGCTCAGGAAGAAAGTTTCGCCAGGCTGTGGACTGACCGCTCGCCGCATTGTCTGGTGGTGGAAATGTCCTCGGCAATAAAGAACGATTTGCTCAGGTTTCTTCCCCTAGATGACGCCGTTCCCCGGAGACTTCAGGAATCGCAATCGCCCCAGGATAATAGCGGACCAACTCCAGCAAGGCCGGTCCCCCCGGCGCCTGCTGACTTGCTGCCGGTGCCATCGCCGGTGGCATCGCCGGTGGCATCGCCGGAAGAGTTGCGCCGTCTGGTCTGGGGCATCATACGCCACGCCCCCTCCCTGCCCAATGGGGGTGAGCGGGTTGGCGAGGCTACTTCCGCGGTCAAGCCGTGGCCTTATCAGGTAAGGACATTTCATCGGCTGTACGACAACTGGCCGCCGAAGCTTCTGATCGCCGACGAGGTGGGGTTGGGCAAGACCATCGAGGCGGGCCTGTTGCTTCGCCAGGCCTGGCTGTCGGGCCGGGCTAAACGAATTCTGATCCTCGCGCCCAAGTCGGTCCTTTCTCAATGGCAGATTGAGCTCAGGGAGAAGTTCAATCTTAACTGGCCGATTTACGATGGTCAGAAATTGAACTGGTATCCCACCAGGGCCCTGGGAGATAACGCGGTCAAGCAAGTTGCGCCGGACCAGTGGCATCGTGAACCCTGTGTATTGACCTCCAGTCAGCTGATGCGCCGGCGGGACCGGGCCCGCGTGTTGTTGGAATCGGCGGAGCCCTACGATCTGGTCGTGCTGGACGAAGCCCATCATGCCAGACGTCGCGGCGCCGGTGGGACTGGCGATTACCGCCCAAACCAATTATTACGTCTGATGCAGGGCCTCAAGGCCCGCACCCGGGGCCTGATTCTGTTGACGGCCACGCCGATGCAGGTCCACCCGGTGGAAGTCTGGGACCTCCTTCGACTACTTGGCTTGCCCGACGAGTGGACTGAGGAACAGTTCATCAGGTTCTTCGAGGATTCGGCGCACCCAAACCCTTCCCACCAGTCCTTCGAGTCGATGGCTAGCCTTTTCCGATCCGTCGAAGCCAACCTGGGCGAGACACCATTGGCCGAGGCCCAGCGCCTCTTCCCGGGCGGCGGCAATCTGGCTACCAGGAAGGTACTCGATGCCCTGCGGGACCGAGCGCAAACCCAACGGCGACAGTTGGACGTTGAGCCTCGCAGGGCGGCGGTCAAAATTATGAGGGCCAATTCCCCGGTATCGCGGCTGGTGTCCCGGCACACCAGAGGACTGCTGCGCAGCTACATTGCCAGCGGGAAACTTG
>DASTLM010000207.1:0-2930 GCA_035714945.1 Dehalococcoidia bacterium
CGGTGCGGATGCCCTGGCCGTATTCCACCTTCCCGGAATAAGCGATGGTATTGCCTTGCCGGTCCATCTCCAGCAAGGTAGCGTCGGGCCCGGGCGGCTCGCGAAGGGTCAGGTCACCGGCCCACTGAGGAGGGCCGGTAACGACCAGGGCCGTGTCCGGTTTCAGGTCTGGTTTAAGGTCTGTACTAACCGTCATTGATTTCCTCCCGGTTGAGCGAGCTTCTCCGCAGCAGCCCGGGCAGCCCGAAGAATACGCACGTAGGCGCCACAGCGGCAGATATTGCCGGTCAGAGCCGCTCGGATTTGTCGGTCGTCCGGGTTCGGGTTGCGGGAAAGCAACCCTACTGTACTCATTATGAAACCCGGCGTGCAGTAAGCGCACTGGAACGCCGTGTGTTCAATGAATGCCTCTTGCACCGGGTGGAGGATATCCCCATTGGCCAGACCTTCAATGGTTGTGACCTCGAGCCCGGCCGCCGAATCAACCGGCATCAGACAGGATTGCTTGGCCTCGCCGTCAATCAAGACCGTGCAAGCTCCGCAGTCTCCGTCGCCGCAGCCATACTTGGTCCCGGTTAGACCCAGGTCATGGCGCAGGACGGACAGCAGGGTCGTTTCCTCGTCCACGTCCACCTCGTAGGACTTTCCGTTCACCAGTAGTTGCATTATTCACTGCTCCTCATACCAGCTCGGGTCAGGACCTCAGGGCAGTTACCCAACTTTATGTCTGGATTGTGCCCTGGCTTACCGTTCAGTCCCGGGTGGTTTATCCCCTCGTGCCGCCTCCGCATGGAGGACCAGCCGTAACGGAGGACCAAGCCTAACGATCAAAAGGCCGGAGAATGGCCGGGCCTGATGCCGGCGGGTTGACCGTAGTATAGTTAATTCCCTGATGGTTAGCCAGGCTGGTTATCCAGGCTCCGCCAGCCGGTCCTGGAGACCGGCGCTACAACGCTGCGGCTATTTCTCGGGCCAGCGCGATTAACATCTCGTCAGACCCCCGGTCTCCCAGCAAAGACAGTCCTACGGGCAGACCATCTACTTCCGCCATCGGGAGGCTGATCTGGGGCCTGCCGGTATTCCCGGCGATCGAAGTTAACGCGCTGTTGCGCAGCCGCAAGGAGTGTCGCGCCGATACCTTCTGGCCGGTCGGCGGCGCCGGGGCCACCGTGCTGGGCAGGCAGACGACCGTGGCAACATCGGCAAACACTTCATTCATTCGAGCTACGATCGAGTTGCGGCCTGCTTGAGCCGCCGCCACCTGAGAATCACTGATTGACCTGGCCATAACATACCGATCGGACACCTCAAAACTGAAGCGAGGGTTGACCTGGTCAACCCATTCCTTGACTGTATCCCAGGCTTCCCTGCCCTGCAATACCTGCTGGTGATCTGACCATTCGGTGAGACCGGCCGGAGCCAGCACCTGGCTTGAAACCGGACCGATTATCGAGGCCACAATATCCAATGCAGGCCGGAGAGCCTTCGCCACCGGCGGCTCTGCCAGATCGAAGGCGTCCTGGGCCACCACCAGTCTCGCCGGCCGGGGCGCAGCGGCTCCGGCGGACAGAAGTACCGCTCCCACCCTGGCAAAGCTTTCAGCGTCCCGGGCGAACCAGCCGATGGTGTCGTAGCTGGGCGCCTGGAGCAAAATCCCATCCAGGGGTATCCTCCCATGGGTGGGGCGCAGGCCGAAGAGCCCACAGAAGCTGGCGGGGACTCGGACCGAGCCGCCCGTGTCCGAGCCCAGAGCAAAATCGACCAGCCCTCCGGCCACCGCCGCCGCCGAGCCGCTGGACGATCCTCCCGGGACTCTTCCGGGAGCCCGCGGATTGGTCGGCGTACCATAATGGACATTTTCGCCAAAAATCCCCCGGGTCAACTCATCGGTGATGGTCTTGCCCACCATCGTCGCCCCGGCATCTACCAGGGCCTGGACCACCCTGGCCGTACTGGTCGCCGGCGGGTGGGTCGCTTTCCAGTCCGGGTTGTCGCCTCCGGTAACCTGGCCGGCCACGTCGAAGATATCCTTGGCGGCGAAGGTCAGACCGGATAAATCTCCCTCTGGCGCGCCCTGTAGATAGGCGTCGCTGTCCTGGCAGAAGGCGTTGAACTGGTCGTCAAATGTCCGGGACGATCGGGACATGGTGTCCGCTCCATGGGTAACTTGAATCATGGACCCGAGTAATCGATCAGAGAAATACGCCGAAATACGCCAGGCACTAGAACAGCTCCTTCTTGAGCACCAGTCGCTCCAGGCCCCACTTCCCGGAGCCGTAGACCATCATCACCAGGAAGGTGGCGATCAGGACCAGCACGCCCTCTCCGCTCTCCGGCCGTAGGGGGAAAATCCTTGCCGGCAGAATGTACTTGAATAACGCCACCGCCATTTCGATGACGGCCAGCGATGCCGCAAGCCGGGTGAATACACCCAGGGTGATGGCTGTGCCGCCCAGCACCTCGGCCAGTCCGGCAAACCAGAACAGGCTGCCCACCGGCATTGGGCCGAAGTCGGCCAGCCAGCCGGTCAGCTTGGGGACTCCGTAAATGAAGAAGACGATCCCCACCAGCAGGCGGAAAACCAGATAAAGGACATCCCCGTACTTTTCGAATATCCTGGCCAGCACTTGACTCTCTCCTGGATTGGGATGGCGTGCGGCGCCGGGCACTTCGAGGGGTCTGATCGATGGGCATGGTCAATTGTGCCGGATCAATCCTCGGGTAGCAACTGGGGATTCCACCGGCTATCGCTTCTGCCCGAAGGGAGCCGATGCAACGTTCTTGACTTTGGTGAATGATACGCTACTGAACCGGGCGACCGAATTCATACGGATCTTAGCGAGGCGGGAGTCCAGAGTAGCGAGTTGATTCAATCCATCAGATGAGGTCAGATTCCATTCGTAGCCCTCGATCTGCTCTACGGTCATCTT
>DASTLM010000208.1:0-6724 GCA_035714945.1 Dehalococcoidia bacterium
GGAGAATATGATGACGTCCCGAGATTTGACTTTGAACAGACTCGGTAGCTGGCGCTGCCAACTTACCGGGTCATGGGTAACTTTCAGGTTGAGGACCTCGTAGCCCGAGTTCCGCAATGAGTCTTTGACTGTCACTTCCGAGGCGGCAATCATAGAACCCTTGATTACATTCCCCCGGATGTCATATGCAATGTATTTGAATGCCATGGCTTTATCGGCTCCGGCCAAGAGTATCCATCAGGTTACGGGAATATTCCCCAGCACTTCGCCCAGGGTGACTGTTCCCTGCCCAGCTTTCATCATGGCATCCCGCCGCAGCGTTATCATGCCTTCACTAATTGCCTGGGCCTTCAGGTCGATCAGACTGTGGTTATCCAGGATCATCCGCTTGATTTCTTTACTACAGTTCATCAACTCATAGATGCCGGTGCGGCCCAGGAAACCGGTATTGGAACAAAGGTTACATTTGCTCCCGTAAGAAAATTTGCCTTCCAGCGTTCCCATTTCCTCCTGGTAAGCCGCCAATTCCTCGGGCGAGGGCGTAAATGAGTCTCGACAGTGCCGGCACACCGACCTGACCATCCTCTGGGCCAGCGTGGCGATCAACACTGAAGCCACCAGATAAGGTTCGACCCCAAGTTCCACCAGGCGAGCGGGAACACTGGCCGCGTCGTTGGCATGAATGGAGGAAAGCACCAGGTGTCCGGTCAGCGCTGCCTGAATGGCGGTTTTCGCCGTGTCGCTATCCCGAATTTCCCCCACCAGAATGACGTCCGGGTCCATCCGCATCATGGCCCGCAGGCCGCTGGAGAAAGTAATGCCGGCTTTGTCGTTAACCTGAGTCTGCTTGATATCCTCGAAGAGGTATTCAACCGGGTCCTCAATGGTCATTATGTTTTTGCTCCCTCGGTCAATCTGAGCGACGGAAGCGTAGAGGGTGGTGGTTTTTCCCGCGCCGGTGGGCCCGCTAACCAGAACAATGCCGTGAGGCTGTACCAGGGCCCGGCGAAAACTTGCCAGAATGCTCGGAGGGAATCCCAGATCCGGCAAGGTGAAGAAGGGTAGGGACTTGTCCAGGATTCGGATGACCATGGTTTCGCCGTGAGCGGTCTCGATGGTGGCTGCCCTGAGGTCCACCTCCCGGCCGTCGACATCAAAGGTTAACTGACCACCTTGAGGACGCCGACGTTCGGTAATGTTCATTCCAGCCAGGACCTTGATGCGAGAAACCAGGGGGTCCAATGTGGTAGAGGGCAAGATCATCGCGTCGTGCAGAATACCATCGATGCGGAACCTCACCCGGAGCCGGTCTATCTGCGGCTCAATGTGGATATCCGAAGCCCGATCCCGGACTGCCTGGCTGATAATCAAGTCCAGGGTCCGGACCACGGGAGACTGGGAAATCAAGCTCTCCCAAGCCTCGGTGTCGTCCAGGATAGTAAGCCCGTAATCATGGACCTGACGTTCAATTTCCGGCATAGCCCGGTAATAAATATCAATCGCGTCTTTGATTTGCGAAGGATAACCGACAGCCGGCTTGATGCTCAGGTTGGTCTGCAGGCTAAGGTCATCCAGGGCCCCCAGATCCCGGGGGTCGGCCATTACCACCACCAGGGAATCGGAAACTATGTCCAGGGGTATTAGCAGGTGCTCCCGCGCGGTACGTTCCTGGACCAGATTTACCACCCGGCTCTGAACCGTATGGCGCTTCAGGTCAATAAGGGGGATTCCCATATAAAGGCTGAGTTGAGTTGCCACTCCCTCCGCAGTCATGAAGCCCATTGAAACCAACACATCGGTCAGTTTGCGGCGTTCTTTATGCTGAATTTCCAGGGCCGTGCCCAGGTCCTGCCGGGAGATCATCCCGCTCTCCAGCAACATTTCCTCAAGGCTATTTCTCCGAACTTTTTCTGCCAATGTCACGGCAAATCCCTCTGTAAAAGCTCTATATGGATGGTACTAACTGGGACAGCGGCATTTGGCCCAGCGCAAGCCGCCGCATCCTGGCTCTCTTGGGCGGAAGGTGGAACCTGGGTGCAATACGCCGCCGGGTACAGAAAGCCGGGGGAAACCGATCTGGCGGGACTAGCTCCCCGATCCGGATGGACTGACCGTTAGCGATCTGTCTGCACTGAGTAGCTTTTTGACCGCTGTCAGAATATTGGAAAGTTCAGTAGACTTCAGCAAATAAAGGTCCGCCCCGACCTTCCTCCCGGCGGCCGCATCGCTTGCCTGGTCCTTGGCCGAAAGCATTAATATGGGCGTTTCCGCGGTAGCCGGCTGGTCCTTCAATCTCTGGCATACCTCGAAGCCGTCCAGACCGGGCAGCATAACATCGAGGATGACCAGATCAGGAAGATACTGAGTCGCTTTGCTCAGTCCCTCAACTCCATTAGACGCCAGCATTACCTGATAACCCTCATTTTGCAGGGCGCTGGTCAGCAATCTGGCTGAAATTTTTTCATCTTCTACCAACAGGATTTGGATGTTCATGTATCTCCTAGCCTAATGGCGTTGGGTGCCCACCGATTCTGGTCAATTCTCGCCCGGGTCAGCGAAGAATTTCCTATGGGCAGTCTGCCTGGGTCACGGTCCCGTCCGACGTGACCGTATAGCTGCAGCGAGTGGTAGCAGTTCTCAAGTAATTGGGGTTGAGGCGGGGGTTCGATCCCGGGAAAGAGTTGGTCATGTCTTTGGTCGCAGTGACTACGGCCGTGACAGCCTCCAATTCCTGGTCGGCCATCAAGGAGTCAACCGCCGCCTGAATGTTGGACAGCTCACCAGCCTCTGCTTTGTCTTCACTGTTACTCAACAGGACAGCGACCGTAGGGACCGCAATGCCGGCCAACAGGGCCAAGATGCCAACCGCGATCAAAATCTCGATCAGGGTAAATCCGTTCTCGTTGAACTTGAAGTGTTTCACTTGCCGCTCCCGCAAATCTTTCTATGGACCCGCTGGACCTGAGACCCGCTGGACCTGCGGTATAGTCACCGCAAAATCACGCTTATCTCTGTATAAATTAACACCAGTGGCCTATCGGGCTAAGGGGAAGAGCACACCTATCCGAAGAGTGTTTTCCCCTGAAAGGCTTGGGTATAACACCCGCTGATCAATGAATTCGGCTGCCCGATCTTGATCTGGGACATTTGATAGCCCCCGCCGACACTGTCTGGCGGGGGCCGGCTACGAAGGGGGAAAGAAGTTCCGAGGGCGTACCTGACGACCAGGGATTGAAGCCGATGTCAGATACTTATAGCGGACCACCATTAAATATGGCTGTCTGCTTGAGGAAAACCTGGAGGCGCTGGCGAGCGCATTCGACGACGAAGACCCGACCCTGATCGTCCACCTCCACCGCTATTGGCCCCTGGAACGGCTTCTCCCGCTCCTCCAGACCCTGGGCTATCTCCCTTCCCCTCAGCATGGTCGGGTCCAACGCCACCCGCTCCCGTCCCCACTTGGACAGGGTTGCTTCTCCAGCCAGCTTGGTGATGAATCGGCCGTCAGCGTCGAACACCTGGAGACGTTCGTTTTTGAAGTCGGTAACGTAGATGATTCCATCCCGGTCAACGGCGATCCCGGTGGGCCGGCGGAACTGGCCATCATCCTGCCCAGAGGTACCAAATTTCATCAGGAACCGGCCGTCCGGGGCAAATTTTTGAACGCGATCATTGCGCCAATCGGCCAGGTACACATCCCCGTTGTGGTCAATCTCAATGCCCCAGGGATAATTGAACTCACCATCACCGCTGCCGCGGCGGCCCCACTTGAACTGGAACCTGCCGTCCCTGGTGAATATCTGAACTCGATGGTTCCCGCTGTCTACCAGATAGAGGTTATCCCTCGTATCGAAGGCCAGCCCGGAGGGACGGTTGAACTCACCGTCACCATCGCCGGGCGTTCCCCACTTGCCGGTACACTCTCCATTCCGGTTAAATATGGTGATCCGGTTGAGCCACTCATCGGACACGTAGGCGTTGCCTGCTCCGTCCAGGGCGACCGAGGTGGGCCACATGAAGCTCCCGTCGGGAGCGGAGGCATCCGCGTCTTCCGGGGCAACTTTTTGGCCGAACTCTCGGACCAGTTCTTCGTCAATGGTGAAGACCGTCACCCGCTTGCAGGGAGTAAACGCCGCCGTCTCAGAGCCACGGCTTAGCACATACAACCGGTTTTCGTCGTCCCGGGTTATCGCCACCGGATAGAAGAACCCGGACCCGCCTCGGTTTTCTTGCCGGCCGATGGTGTGGCTATAGCGGAAAGTTATCGGTGCAATCTCAGTAACCATTTTTTTCCTCTTTAATTGTCCTGTTTAATCGGTGCCTTTTCAACAGACAGATTACCGCCTTGGGATGATCTCGGCCGAACCAGGCCGCCAGTTTCCTTTAGAACCCCTAACAATATGAAAAGCTACCGTCTGGTGGGCTTGGACATGCAATGAGACCCCGTCGCTCCGGCGAAAGCCGGAGTCCAGAAACTCACTCTTCACTACAGCTAATCCTGGCTTGAAAAGCAGAAACGCTGGATTCCGGCCCGCGCCGGAATGACGGATCCTCGCACTAAAGATATTCTTGATATCTCGGGCTGTCATTTTGTTAGGCGCTCTTACTAGCTTGAGCAACTTTTTCCGGTGATTACTGCCAGAGGCTACTTCCGGGGGCTACTTCCGTTGGTTACCGGATAAAGTCGAACTGCTGGAAAGTCCCGCCCAGAATGGGATTGGCGTCCAGGCCCATCCATTGCTCCAGCAACGTAGCATAGGCGCCTCGAAAATCGTTGTTCCATTGGAGGTCGCCCTGGTCCAGCTTATCCGGCTCCAGGGAAGGATACTCTCCGTACAGTCCGCCCTTTACGGCGTCGCCGATCATAAAGGCCACGCCGCCGGATCCGTGGTCCGTACCCGAACCGTTCTCCTGCACCCGCCGGCCAAACTCGGTGAACAACAGCATCACCACTTCCTCGTTGGCGTTATGCTCCTTCAGGTCCTGGTAGAAGTCGCTTACGGCGTTGGAGACGTCGCCCCACAGCCGGGAAAAAGTCGTGTTTTGATTGGCGTGGGTATCGAAGGTCCCGGGATTGACGCCGGTGTAGAGTACCCGGGTTCCGAAGTCAGCCAGATGCACCTGGGCGATGTTTTTCAGCCACTGGGCAAAAAGGCTTCCGCCGTACTCCACGCTGGAAGAGTAGGTCTGGGGTGCAGTTCTCAGGATATCCGCCCCCTTCAGCGCGTCCAGACCCGTCTGGGAAAGGTAATCGCTCACCGGGCCGGTGCCGATCATGGGAGAGTACATTCTGGCGAAGATATCCAGGGCCTCCCGGCGTTGTTCGTCGCCCTGGATTCCCGTCAGGACGCCATAGCTCTCCAGGTTGCCCACCGAGGCCACCGAAACACCGGGGGCGGCCAGCGCCCGGGGGAGGCCGCGGCCAAAGTTTACCGCGGTTAGAATATTCTCCTTGTTGGGGTCCAGGTCCCGGATGGCCCGGCCCAGCCAGCCATCGGTGACCATCTTGTCGGGCTCGGCAGTATGCCAGATATCCATGGAACGGAAATGGGAGCGAATGGGGTTGGGATAGCCAATGCCCTGCAGGACGGCGACCTTCCCCTGGTCGTACATCGCCTTGATCGGGGCCATGGCCGGGTGGAACCCGACCTTATCATCGACAGCCAGGACCGCCTCCGGCTCAACCTTCAAAACCTGACGGTAGTCCTGGTACCGAGGGTCGCTGTAGGGGATAAAGGTGTTCAGGGCGTCGTAGGCTCCGGACATCTGGAGTACCACCAGCACCGGTTCTTTCTGGTTCGAAGTCATCATTATCTCCTTTATTTAGAACCTGTATCAGCTCCTTCCCGAATGGGGGGTCATCGCTGCGCTCGGTGACGCCTGGGTGCAGCTATCCAGACCAGCTAGGCGTATAGATATTCCTTGGTGGCTACGATCATTTGTAGCGTACGGCCAACGTGCTGAGGAAACTCCCGGTTGTTGGTGGGCAACGGGCCACTCTTCCGGGCGTGTTCCACCAACATCTGGCGGGTTTCCTCGGCCAGTTCGTAGTGACCCAACCGCCGCAGGCAGCCCTCCACCAGGTCCTCCGGGGAGATGGTCGGGCCTTCCGCAGCCAGCGCTTGCACCAGGTCCTGTATGCCGGGGTAGCTGACATTGCCCACGTAATCCGCAACAAAATTGATCCGCCGCACCAGGGTGCCGCCGTCAATCCATTCCTTGCCCGTATGCCAGCCTTCGACCGAGGGCGGGTTCAAGATTTCCTGGCCCATATGTTTCATCTCCTCGAAAATGGATTCGAAGCCCGGTTTGGGAGATGTCCAGTCGCCAACCAACCGCAAAGTGCTGATGACCGTCTCGATGGGGCCCTTTATCCTGGAAAAACGGGTGTTTTTGAATGCGTCGGAGTTGAACAGGACCCGCAGCATTGAACGAATGTTGTAACCGGACCGGAAGTATTCTTCTTCCAGCATCTTTATAGCCTCGGGGTCTTGAAGGGGGGTGTCCATCCAGGCCGGCACCTGAGCTTCGTCGGCAACAAAGAAATTGTACAGATGCCGGGAGAGGAATCGGGCCGTGGCCGGTTGCTGACAGATTATTTCGATGATGTCTTCGCCGTTGAAGTTGCCGGTGTGGCCCAGGAAGGTCTTCTTGCTGTCGTCGTGGTCCTCTTGCCGGTACTCGAAGCTCCAGTTATACCGGCCATAAGCGTTGCGGGGGATAT
>DASTLM010000209.1:0-9031 GCA_035714945.1 Dehalococcoidia bacterium
TGGAGATAAAGGCCAGGTGGAGATAAAGGCCAGGTGGAAATAAAGGCCAGATGGAAATAACGGCCAGATGGAAATAACGGCCAGATGGAAATAACGGTAGGAAGCCTGGTGCGCGACGCCAGTGAAGCAGAAGGCACCGTCATCATCATCGATGTGTTTCGGGCTTTCACCACTGCCGCCATCGCCTTCGACCACGGGGCAGCCCAGATCACCCTGGTTGCTGAAGTTGAGGAAGCCCTGGAGTTACAGCGGCAGGGCATCGGCGACGTGTTGATGGGAGAAGTCGACGGCAAACGTCCTGAGGGCTTCGACTACGGCAATTCGCCCTACGAAGTTTCTCAAGTCGACTTCACCGGTAAGTCCATCGTGCAGTCCACCAGGGCCGGCACAGTTGGCGTGGCCGCCGCTGCCCGGGCCGAGGCCATCTACCTGGGGTCCTTCGTGGTGGCTGAGGCCACGGTCAAAGCCATCTTGAGAGACAACCCGCCGAAGGTCTGGATTATAGCGATGGGCGACCGGGGCCGCTGGCGCTCCGACGAAGATGAACACTGCGCGCTGTACCTGCGCAATCTGCTGCAGGGCCGGCATCCCAACGTAGAGGCAGTGCGTTCCCTGATTATGACGGCCGGTGACACCCAGAAATTCTTCGACGAGAATCAGCCCCAGTACCATCCCAAGGACGTGGAGCTGGCCCTGCAGGTGAGCCGGTATCCCTTTGCCATGAAGGTTACGCGCGAGAACGGCCTGCCGGTGGCCAGGAAGCGCCTGGTCTGAGAGACGATTTCAGGGTTTAATCTTGGGCAAACCGGGCCAGGTCCAGGTGGTTCAGCCCAGGAATATCGGACTGCCCTCTGAGGATCAGATCGGTCAGTCCTTGACAAATACCGGTACTCCACAGGATACCCTTACGTCCGCCCCCGGTGCCAAGGTACAGGTTCTGCCAGCCGGGAACCTGGGCCACAATGGGCATGCCGTCCTTTGACCAGGGCCGCAGACAGGCAGTCTGCCGCACCAGCCGGGCGTCAGCCAGGAAAGGAGCAAAGTGCACCAGTTCGGCCATGATTCGGTCTCGGGCTGCCAGAGTCGGTACTTCGTCGAATCCCACCCGCTCTTCGGTAGTGCCCGCCCAGATCAGACCGTCCGGTTTGGACGCGACGTAGCTGCTGCCGTAGTGCAAAGACGCCTTGATCGGCTCACCCGGGTGCTGTAACCGCAACATCTGGCCTTTCAGCGGAATCACCGGCAGGTTAACGCCGCACCATTCACCAGCCAGGCTGGCCCACGGCCCCATCGTCAGCAACACCAGGTTGGCCCTCACCTGGCCGTTCTCGAAGGTCACTCCCCGGCAGCGGTCTCCCTCCGCCAGCAGACCTGTTACCCGGCGCAGCACCACCTCAACACCCAGTTTTTCGGCGGCTTGCGCCGCGGCCAGGGTGTAACGGTACGGCTCCAGCGAAGTGGCGTTCTCAACGTACACCCCACCCAAACATCGGGGATTAACCCTGGATTCGACCTTGAGCACGGCATCGGTCTCCAACCAGACCGATTTATACTCCTCGACCTCTTGCTGCCAGGCCAGGTCCTCCTTCAAATGATGGACGGCAGCCAGGTCAAAGGCCAGTGACAGGCGGTTAACCCGGCGATACTGGTTGTCGATGCCCGATACTTCCCGAAGTTCCTCCGCCAGGGTGCGGTGGCGTCGGTTACACCAGAGGCTGAATTCCAGCAGCGGATCGGGGATGCCGGCGCCTTCCAGATCGTTCATCTCGCCAAAAGCGAACCCGGAGGCGTGACTGCCTACCGCGTCGGCTTCGATTACGGTGACCTTCAGTCCTTCCTTGGCCAGAAGATAGGCCGTAAGACATCCGGCAATACCCCCGCCCACAATCGCCGCATCCCGCCAGGAATCATTTCCGCTGGTCATGGGCTGAACCACCTACGTACATTGAAATTGAAGTCAAGAAATTGAAGTCAAGAAATTTGAGTCAAGAAATTTGAGTCACGCCTGGCCGCAGAATCAGGCGATAAGAGGGGCCTCCGCTCCATATAGCCAGAAGGTGGGCTGTACGTTAGAATGCACCACCTGAAGTCACTCGAAATGAGGCAGGTTTCATTTGGCGAGGTATTCGTGTCTGATATTGGGGGTCCTCTTCGCATCGCTGCTTCTATTGTCCATAATCACCTGCCGGGTCACCGGCCTTCCAGTGTCGGACGGTAGCCGCCGTGTCCCGGTCGAAGCAGCCAGGGATGGGCTGGATCGAGCAACCAGGCCGACCCTAAAGCTGCACCGCATTTTGCAAATGGTCGATGCCTGGCAAATTACCAGTGGGGCCAGTTCTCACTGAAACCAGGTCAATACGCCAACTGACCGGTCCGCCGCCTTGTTTTTGCAGGTAGTCCTGGGCCGTCGCCACCAGCCTCCGCACTTTGGCCCTGGTAACCGACTCTTCCGGCGTTCCGTACTCCGGACTGGAACGGGTGCGAACTTCCACAAACACCAACTCATCTCCCTCTCGGGCGACGATGTCGATTTCGCCCCACCGACAGCGGTAGTTGGTATTCAAGATTGCGTAGCCCTTTCCCTGGAGCATTCGATAGGCTATTTCCTCGCCCCAGTTGCCTAATTTCCTTCGAGAATTGGGCATTAACTCTTACCCCTAACTCTTACCGGGGTAAACCGCCGCAGGCTACCGCGGCGTTGATGCAGTCTCTTACCGGACCGAAGGAGCGCCGGTGGATTGAGCACGGCCCCAATTCCTTCAGTCGGGAGACATGCCCGGCGGTGGGATATCCCTTGTGTTGAGCGAAGTCATAGCCCGGGTATAGTTGGTCTGCCCGCCGCATCCAGCGGTCGCGGGAAACTTTGGCCACAATTGAGGCGGCGGCAATTGAATAGCTGATGGTATCTCCCTTGACCACCGTTTGAAAAGGGAACCCACAGGTCTTGAGGGGGATGTAATCAAACAGCAGGTGCTCTGGACGCACCGACAGACTCCCAATCGCTCGCATCATGGCTTCAATCGTCGCCGGTAGAATGCCCAGGTTATCAATTTCGCTGGAGGCGCAGCGTCCCACCCCCACCGCCAGAGCGTTGCGGTAGATCGACCCCAACGCCCGGTCCCGCTGAGCCGGGGAGAGGCGTTTGC
Organism: Dehalococcoidia bacterium; assembly: GCA_035714945.1. GTDB lineage: Bacteria > Chloroflexota > Dehalococcoidia > Lucifugimonadales > UBA3495 > Casp-Chloro-G3. The sequence continues at coordinate 3,147 of DASTLM010000209.1, forward strand.
TGTCATCGATTGTCTTCAGCCAAGGTTCATCGCCCGCCAGTTCAGGAGGCAAGACCACCGCCGCCGCCACCACCGGCCCGGCCAGCGGGCCGCGTCCGGCTTCGTCAATCCCCGCCACCAATCGGCACCCGCGCAACTGAATCTGACGTTCCAGGTCGAGACCGGGCATACCCCACCACCTCACTGGCCAATTGGACCTATCGCGGCAGGTCTCGCTCGATGATGCCGCCGCCCAGCAGTACGTCGCCTTGATAAAATACCGCCGCCTGTCCCGGAGTTATCGCTCGCTGCGGTTGGTTGAACTTGATCATCGCGCCATCGGGCGCGGGCTGTAAAACAGCCTCAGCTTCCTCGAATTTGTAACGGATCTTGGTGCCGACCTGAACTGGCCCCGGCGGCGCCGTCCCCGATACGTAATTTACCCGCGAGACCCAGAACTGGTCCCGATACAGGTCCGATTCCGGGCCCACCACGACCCGATTAGTCTCCGGCTCCAACCGGAGCACATACAGCGGATCGCCGCCCGACAGCCCCAATCCCCGGCGCTGGCCGACGGTGAACCTCTCGATACCACCATGCGAGGCCAGGATATTGCCACCGGTATCCACAATTTCCCCTGAAGCTAGCGTAATCCGCTCCTTTAGAAAGGCCCGGTAATCCCCAGAGGGTATGAAGCAAATATCCTGACTGTCGGGCTTCTGGGCGTTGGGGAAATTGGCCTCCCGGGCCATCCGCCGGATTTCGTCTTTGGCGTAGGCGCCCACCGGCATTAGCGAGTGGGCCAACTCCTCCTGCCCCATGCCGTAAAGGACATAAGACTGGTCCTTGCTGGCGTCCAGACCCTTCTTCAGCGATAGCCCGGTCGCGCCCGCTTCGATGCGGGCATAGTGCCCGGTCGCCACATAGTCGCAATTGAGCACCGACGCCCGGCGAGCCAGGAAGTTAAACTTGATCTTGTCGTTGCAGGCGATGCAGGGGTGGGGAGTGCGACCCTTCTGATACTCGGCGCAGAAGTAGTCAATGACAAAGGTCTGGAACTCCTTCTGCAGGTTCATCACGTAGTGAGGCACGCCCAGGCGGTGGCACACGATACGGGCGTCTTCCACGTCGTCAACGGTGCAGCAACCCCGGTAATAATCGGGCAGGCCGGCTTCGTCCAGGCGGTACAGTTTCATGGTAACGCCGACCAGATCGTAGCCCTGCTGCTGTAATAGCAGGGCCGCCACCGAAGAATCGACGCCGCCGCTCATCGCGACTACCACTCGTTTGTTCATCAACGCACTTGCTCCGTGTCCAGCCTAGCACAATTAGGATTAGCGGTACAACCGGTGTTTGACACGAATACCCGGGCTGGCTACAATCGCGCTGATTACTCGAATGTCTGAGGACCAGCGGGGCCGGCCGCGAGATCCGGTGCAATCGGCCGGCTCCAATTGCGCTATCGGCTGACTCGATGGCGCCGGCCCGGGGGTGCATTTTTGTATCCGGCGGTGATCGGCCAACCCAGATTCAGGAAAACGGATCTGTCCAGTAACAAATCCGTCCTTCGGAGCATAAAATTATGTCAACTACCTTTGGTTGTTCCGTGCCCAGCCGGGGGCCGATGGCCGGCCCAGAGAATCTCCGCACCCTGGCGCAACGCGCCGAAGACCTGGGCTTCGATTCGGTGTGGGTCAGTGACCACATCATCCTGCCCCGGAGGGTGGACTCCTTCTATCCCTACGCGGCCGACGGCGTGGCCACTTTCACCGCCGACCAGCCTTACTACGAGCCAATATCCACCCTGAATTTTCTGGCGGGCTGCACCCACCGGGTCCGCCTGGGCACCCACGTATTGATTCTCCCCTATCGCAACCCGGTGCTGGCCGCCAAGATGCTGGCGACTCTGGACGTTCTTTCCGGCGGGCGACTGATCCTGGGCGCTGGGGTGGGCTGGATGGAGGAAGAGTTTCAGGCCCTGGGACTGGACAACTTCGCCCAGCGGGGCGCGGTGTCCAACGAGTACCTCCGGCTGTTCAAAGAACTGTGGACCAGAGAGGTGCCGGAGTTCCACGGGGAGCATTACGATATCTCCGGAGCCGGGTTCCTGCCCCAGCCGGTGCAGCAGCCGCATCCGCCCATCTGGATTGGCGGCCACACCGGCCCGGCCATCCGGCGGGCGGCTGAACTGGGCGACGGCTGGATGCCCATAGGCCTGCGGCCCCCGGCAAATCTGGAGCCGGAGGAAATGGCGGTTAAAATCGCCCGCCTGCGCCGTTTGACGGTCCAGGCCGGCCGGCCGGCCGACGCGGTCAGCTTGTGCTTCAGCACCAACGTAGCCTTCAATATGACGCCGGACCCCTCCCGCCGCATGATGACCGGCCGTCCGGAGCAGGTCGCCGCCGACCTGCGTCAGTACCAGGACCTGGGCGTGCGAAACTTTGTTTTGAGTTTCGCCGCCGACAGCGTCGCCGGGCAGAGGGAGGCGATGGAGCAGTTTTCCCGCGAGGTTATTCCGCTAATCCCCCGGGACTAGTCTCGTCGACGCAGCATCACCAGCCAGGGCGGCACCGATAATGTGGGTTCCGGCTCCCCCCGCCGCAACTGGCTTCGAGGTCGCCCCCATGGTGACGCTGTCCGGCGGTTCGGCGATGTTCGCAACGTCATCGTCCCCGAAAGCGTAGTAAAAGCCTTCCAACTAACCACCAATTTAGCGACTAAAAGCCGTTTACGGCCGAAGGGTCCTGGGGGTTCAGGACCAGATCAGCGGACCGGCGTTTCGCTGACACCATACTTGCGTTCCAGTTCGTAAATCCCCTCCAGGCCCAGCAGCCCAGCCACGTCCCAGCGGGTGCCGTACCGCCCTGGGGCGACCCTGCCGTCGTTTTTGAGTTCCTGGAAGGCCTCGCGCAGTTGCTTATAAATTAGCCAGATCGTCCCGCCGCAGATCATCAGCTTGTATCCCAGAGCGCCCACCTCCTGGGTAGAAAACAGGTCTCCGTTGTACATGCGGGGCAGGTCCTTCAGGTCGGCGGCGTATATTTCCAGATCGTCCTTACTCTTGATACCATCGACAAACACCAGGTCGGCCCCGGCGTCCCGGTAGGCCCGGCAACGCCGGACCGTGTCCTCCCAGCCGGTCACGGCGTAGGCATCGCAGCGGGCGATGATGACAAAGTCCGGGTCTTTTCGAGCATCCAGAGCCGCCTTAATTTTCTGGACATGGTCTGCCATGGGGATAACCTGTTTCCCCTGGAAAAAGCCGCACTTCTTGGGGAACACCTGGTCTTCGATATGGATTCCCGCCACCCCGGCGGCCTCATACTCCCGGACGGTGCGCTGCACGTTAAGCGCGTTGCCGTAGCCGGTGTCGGCGTCGCAGACCACCGGGATGCTCACCGCGTTGGCGATGTATCTGGCGTTGGCCACCATCTCGGTCATGGTCAGCAGACCCACATCGGGAAAGCCCTTCTCGGCGGCGGTACCGGCGCCGGTCATGTACACCGCAGCAAAGCCCACCGACTCGGCGATCCTGGCGTGCAAGCCATTCATAACAAAGGGGGCTACGGTCAGCGTTTCCGACTGGAGCAACTGGCGCAGCCTGGTCGTGGTCTTCATGGTCAATCTCCCAAATCTGACTGGCCCACCCGGGCGTCACAAGGGGTAGGTGTTCAGTATCCGCCAGCGCAAGTCCGCCTTCCAACCCCCGTCATGCCAGTCCTCACCGGCGGCATCGGACTCGAATCGCACCAGCACCATCTGCCAGGCCCTGGTTTCGTGAGGCACCTCCAGGTCCCGAAGCACGGCTCTGGCAAATACACCGGCGCTGGCCAACACCTCGGGCGTCAGGTCGGCAAACTGCATCAAAGTAATGTGAGGCCGGTAGTTTTCCCGGCTGTATCTCAAGTCGGGGACAACTCCTTCGGTTTGCTCCAGCAACCTGGTGACATTTTCGTGCAGGGCATTGAGTTCCCGCTGGCGCCGGTCGCTGGGATTTTCAGAAACCTGGAAGTCCAGGTGCAAATTGCCGGTGGTGTTGGGAAAGGTAAACACCCCCCGACTGAGCAGGGGAAAGCGCAGCACCCGTTGATGGCACCCTTCGGCGATTCCCGATAAGCCCGCGGACAACCCGGCCAGGGCCGCGTCGGTGCACCGGAAAAAATCGGCCAGCGCCAGGTGCAGCATATGCATCTCGGCGGCCCAGGCCCCGTACTGCCCGCAAATTAGCTGCCGCGCCCGATAGACCCGGGCGGTGTAGGCCGGGTCGGGAATCAACTCGACACCGTAGCGCACCGACACTGCTGACCTCCCAACCAGCATTGGTTTGTGGCGTTTTTTTATTTTATTTATTATCGGAAAAGCCGGACAAAAGCCGGCGCGGTAACGATCAATACCCCAGCGATAACGATTACTATCATGATCAGCCCCAGATTGGCCTGACGCCTGGGTCCAGAGCCAGCCCGGCCACCCGCCCCTTCGGTCAACTGGGCAGCCGGCAACTCCAGAACTTCTGCCGCCCGAACCGCGTCGGATTGCAGCACTTCCAGGGCCTGGGGCAGGTTGCCGGCTGTCCCCCACAATCCCGGCCCAACCCCCAGGGAGCGAACGACTGAGGGTATTCCTTCCCAAAGCAATCGCTGCTCGGCCAGGCGTGCCATCGGCTCGTTTTCAAATGTAGTGAGCCGGACCGGTTTCCCTGGGGTTTGAGTCGGGCGCGGCATAATACTAACCCATCCGGGTCAATCACAATAGAGATTATATCAGAGGGTCTTTAACCAGCGACGCCGGAAATTCGGACGGGAGGGGTCCGCCGGGCGGGCCGGTGGGACGCCGGCAACGGTCCCGGACCGCAGGCGTGATTTCCCGGCTTTCCGGCTACCGACACAGATAGTGATGTGATATAATGGCGACCACGCTGATCGGCCGAGGTGGTGGAATTGGTAGACACGCGGTCTTGAGGGGGCCGTGGGCGTAAGCTCGTGTGGGTTCAAGTCCCGCCCTCGGCACCAATTGCCCACAAACCCAGCGCCCACAAACCCAGCGCCCACAAACCCAATGTAGTGGCGACGTAGCCAAGTGGACCAAGGCGGAGGTCTGCAAAACCTCTATTCGGCGGTTCGAATCCGCCCGTCGCCTCCAGAAACAGCAGAGGGGAAAGCCCAGTAACAATCGGTACACCCGACAAACACGTTTCATCAGCCGGGATGGCGAAACGGCAGACGCGGCGGACTTAAAATCCGCTACCCGCCAGGGTGTGTGGGTTCGAGTCCCTCTCCCGGCACCAGGAATTGAGCACGGATAAGACCCCTGGAGCATGTCCGGGGTCTTTTAATTTGGATTTGACAACCATTCTGACAGCCACCGGGACAAAAACTAAATTGCGGGAAGTAATTCGTTCATCTTACCGACGGCTTATCGCTACGCCTCTTTGATCACATGGGCACTGGTATTCATGGTCATTCCAATGGTGAAGTGCCCAGGGGCCTCCACCAACACCCGGGGTTCCACGGGCCTGGCGAACAGCAGGGACCATGTGACTTAGCTGCGGTCATATCTGCGCCTGACGGCGGTTCACCCCCACGCGCGTGGGGACAATCCACGATACGGCGGCATATGCGGTGGAGAGTATCCGGCGCTGGTAGTGAGGGATGGGGCAGGCACGGTTGATAAACGTCAACTATTCTTGCCGATCGGCAAAAGTAATTGTCGCTTAGCAACGGTATCCGGAGGCAACCCGGCTGCTGGTGAACGCCGATGGTGGGGGTAGTAACGGGAGTCGTGTGCGGCGGTGGCAGCGGGAACTGCAGCGGTTGGCGGACGCGACGGGGTTGACGATCACGGTGGGGCATTTGCCGCCGGGGACGAGCAAGTGGAACAAGATCGAACACCGGTTGTTTTCGTTCATC
>DASTLM010000210.1:0-3280 GCA_035714945.1 Dehalococcoidia bacterium
AAGGTTGATATAGTTCAGACTCGTCCGGGATTCCATGTTTGAACGTGGTCCGAACTTCCTCGTTCAAGAGTTCCACCGACAGGCCCAGGCTCTGGAGTTCCTTCAGCAGTACGTTAAAAGACTCGGGCACCCCCGGCTGGCCAATCGGCTCGCCTTTGACAATGGCCTCATAGGTCTTGACCCGACCGGCTACATCATCAGATTTTACGGTGAGCACTTCTTGCAGGTTGTGTGCCGCGCTGTAAGCCTCCAGAGCCCAGACCTCCATCTCACCGAAACGCTGGCCGCCAAACTGGGCTTTTCCCCCCAGGGGTTGCTGAGTAATCATGGAATAGGGACCGGTGGACCGGGCGTGAATTTTGTCCTCCACCAGGTGGATCAGCTTCAGCATGTAGATGCTGCCCACCGTCACCAATTGATCGAAGGGCTCTCCGGTCCGGCCATCATAAAGCTGGAACTTACCGAAGGTGGGCGGCGCAATCAGCCGCTCCCGGTGGACCTTCAACGCCAACTGGAGCAGCCCATCCAGACTCAGACCTTCGGGCTTTTCACCGGCAACTTCCCCAAGCCAGATTCTCAGAGAGGCCTCTCTGGCCTCCCCCATAACTTCTTCGTTAAAGAGCCGGTCCATATCGTAGCCCCGGTCCGACAACCAGCTTTTAACCTTCCCGTAATCGATCACCGGCGACAATTCGCTGGTCGGAGTGTAGTCAACCGCATTGGCTTGCTCGGCGAACCACAGCCGGCCCAGCGAGTCCTCGATGGCGTCGTCCTTGGCCCCATCAAACACCGGAGTCTGAGCGTGGTAGTTCAGTCCGCGGGCAGCCCAACCAAGGTGAGTCTCCAACACCTGACCCAGATTCATACGAGAAGGCACACCAATGGGATTCAAGATTATGTCTACTGGAGTACCGTCGGGCAAGAAGGGCATGTCCTCGGGAGACAGGATTCGCGACACGACGCCCTTGTTGCCGTGGCGCCCGGCCATCTTGTCGCCGACTGAAATCTTCCGGGTCTGGGCAATCCAGACCCGCACCGCCTCATTGACCCCGGGAGGAAGGTCGTCGCGGTTGGCCCGATTGAGCACCTTTACATCGATAACCTTACCCCGTTCACCGTGGGGAACCCGCAGCGAAGTATCTTTGACATCCCGAGATTTCTCACCGAAGATGGCCCGCAGCAACTTTTCCTCGGCGGTCAATTCGGTCTCACCCTTGGGCGTTACCTTGCCCACCAGGATGTCGCCCGGGCCGACATCGGCTCCGACACGGATTATGCCCCGTTCGTCCAGGTCGCGGAGGCTGGCCTCGCCGACGTTGGGAATGTCCCGAGTGATTTCCTCAGGACCCAGCTTGGTCTCCCGCGCCTCCATCTCATGTTTTTCGATGTGGATTGAGGTGAAAAAGTCATCTTTAACCAGACGCTCACTGAGGATGATGGCATCCTCGTAGTTGTAACCTTCCCAGGACATGAAAGCCACCAGTACATTCTGCCCTAAAGCCAGATCACCGTGATCGGTGGAGGAGCTATCGGCCAGGGCATCTCCCTTGGCGACGGCGTCCCCCTTCTGCACAATGGAACGCTGATCCAGGCAGGTGCCCTGGTTGGTGCGGGAAAACTTGATCAAGGGGTGGACGTGCTGATTGCCGCCTTCATCGACCACCACGATTTCTCTGCCGTTGGCCGAGGTTACCACCCCAGCACTCTGAGATAGCACGACCTGGCCGCTGTCTCGGGCGACTCGCCCCTCGATGCCGGTGCCAACTCGCGGCGTCTCCGGACGCAACAGGGGCACCGCCTGGCGCTGCATGTTGGAACCCATCAGGGCGCGGTTGGCGTCATCGTGCTCCAGGAAGGGAATCAGGGCCGCCGAGATGCTCATAATCTGCATCGGCGACACATCCATCAGGTCCACCAAGTCCGGCGATTCCTCAATATAGTTATCACCGACCCGGACCTCGACCCGGTCGTTAACAAATTGGTGCAGGTCGTCCAGGACGGAGTTGGCCTGAGCCACCCGGAAGGTTTCCTCCTGGTCGGCGGAGAGGTAAAGCACGTCCTGATCTCCCGTAGCCACGAAGGGCCGGACGTGGATAATGGTGCCTTCGGGCAGCTTGTTGATGGCGGCAACCCGGCCCCTGGGTATGCTCTTACCCCGGGCCACGATGGTCTTCCCGTCCTCATCAACCACCGCCTGGGTGACGGTACGACCTTCCAGGTTGGTCGCGGTGTTCGGCAGGGCCTTGAGCACCCGCCGGTAGGGTGACTCAATAAAACCGTAAGGATTGGTGCGAGCATAGGATGCTAGCGAACTGAGCAGCCCGATATTGGGGCCTTCCGGCGTCTCGATTGGGCAGATCCGGCCGTAGTGGGAAAAATGAACGTCGCGAACGTCGAACCCAGCCCGCTCCCGGGAAAGTCCGCCCGGGCCCAGGGCCGACAGACGTCGCTTGTGGGTCAATTCCGCCAGCGGGTTGGTCTGGTCCATGAACTGCGAAAGCTGAGACCCCCCAAAGAATTCCCGGACCGCCGCCACCACCGGGCGAATATTGACCAGCCCCTGGGGCGCGGCGGTTTCCGGGTCCACCAGGGTCATTTTTTCTTTGACCATGCGCTCCATGCGCAGCAGGCCCACCCGGACCTGGTTCTGTACCAGTTCACCCACCGCCCTGACCCGGCGGTTGCCCAGATGGTCAATGTCATCGGGATGACCCTCACCCTGGTTAATGCGGATCATGGACCGCAACACTTCGATCAGATCTTCCCGGGTCAGGACGTGCACATCGGCGTTTTTGGTCTGTCCCAGGCGGCGGTTCAGCTTGTAGCGGCCCACGCGTCCCAGGTCGTAGCGTCGCCCGTCAAAGAACAGGCTCTTGATCAGGTTACGGGCATTTTCCAGGCTCGGCGGCTCGCCGGGGCGCAGGCGGCGATAAAACTCGATCTGAGCGTTGGCGATGCGCTTGGCCATATCGGAATCGTACTCGTCGTCGGGACGCAGCCACTCCCAGACTGCTCGCAGGTCATCTACCCGGAAGTTCAAATCCTTTTCATCGGGGTCCGGGTCCCGGGCCATGGTTGACTCGATGTAAAGGTGATTCTCATCGGTATCGACGTCTTTGAAGAGGCCCCGCAACTCATAATCGGAAGCTATGCCCAGCGCCCTGAGGAAGGACGTTGCCGAAACTTTCCGCTTGCGGTCTACCTTGACCGAGAGGATGTCTTTGCTGCTGGTCTCGAACTCTAGCCAGGCGCCGCGAGAAGGGATCAGCTTGGCGTAGCA
>DASTLM010000211.1:0-5310 GCA_035714945.1 Dehalococcoidia bacterium
AGCGGTACATCCGACGAGCCCCCTTCGCTTGGTATACCATCAGCATACTGCATCGTGCAGCCTGGATCAAAGGATTTCTCGACGGAGAAATGAACTACGCCCTGCCCTACGGTCAAACCGACTAATTGCTCAGACTCCTAGAATATTACACCGGCCGGGTGGTCAGACATCCCGGCAAACCCGCGGCGCCAGCCGGGGTCGATCCCCAACGACCTGAAATAGGGCCTGAAATATGGGATAATTCCAGCTCCACCGGTGGAAATTATGGGCGTTGAGGGGCAATTTGGTAAGATTATGGCTGATCGAATAATCGTCCTGGTCAGTGAGATGGATGGCCGCTAGATGAGCGTACCTGATTCAGTGATTCAAGAAATTGCGCGAATTGTTACCGGCACTTTAGATATCGACGAGGTCTACGACCAGTTCGCCCTCAAAGTCGGCCAACTGCTGGAATTTGATCGGATATATCTCAATGTATTGGACCTGGCAACTGAAACCTTCTATTTGAATCAGGTCTACGATACTTCTCCCATTGACGCTGAACCCGGCCGTTTATCTTCACCTGAGGGTACCCAGACCCAGTTCATAATGATTAATCGGCTGCCCCTGATTCGCAACGACCTGGCGGAAGACCTGAGATTTCTCGATGATAAGCATAATCTTCAGCTGGGACTACGGTCCAGCCTGGCAGTGCCTCTGATCTCCAAAGGGAATATCATCGGCACGTTGGGGCTCCGCGGCCGCCGGGTTGGTGCCTATGGCCTGGAAGAGCAGGCCATCCTGGAGCGGTTGGGCAATTTGATTGCTCCGTCGGTGGAGCAGGCCAGTTTGTTCCAGAGGTTGCAGGCACGTACCCAGGAAATGGCTCTGGTGGATGAAGTGGCCCGGATCATTACATCCACGCTAGATGTAGACCAGGTGTACGAGAAGTTTGCCCGGGAGATGAAAAAACTGGTCGACTTCGACCGTGTTTCAGTGCAAGTGATCAATCATCAGGACGCTACGTATACCCTCAAATATCTGGTCGGTCCCGAGCGTCCGGGCCGGCCAGTGGGTTCCACCCGGCCCCTGGCCGGGTCGCAAAGCGAACAGGTAGTGTTATCGGGTAGATCCCTGGTTAGAGAGGATGCCAGCCGGGATCCCCGGTTCCCTTCCGACCAGGCGCAAGCAAAAATGGGAATGCACGCCTGCATTGCGGTACCCTTGATGACTAAGGGACTGGTGAGCGGCGCATTGGTCCTACGTAGTCGAAATATCGGTGCCTACGGAATCAGAGAGCAGGTCATTCTGGACCGATTGGCCAAGCAAATTGCGCCGGCGGTGGAAAACGCCGATCTGTACCAGCGGTTACAGGAGACCAATCAGGAGATGGAGTTGGTGGATGAGGTGGCCAAAATCATCACTTCGACCCTGGATATCGATCAGGCCTGTGATGAGTTTGCCCGGGAGTTGAGAAAGCTGGTGGACTTCGAGCGGGCGTCGATCTCAGTGGTAGACCACGATATGGGAACGTTCACTTTACAATACACCTTCGGTGATGTAGGGCCGGCCCATCCGGTGAATCCGGCAACTCCTTTACCGGGCACCTTGACCGGTGAGTTGGTCAGGAACGGCCGAACCATGGTCAGAGGGGATTTTTCCACCAGGCCTGAATTCCCGGAGGATACGGCGCATGTGCAGCGGGGTTTGCTCTCGTGGATTGGTCTCCCGCTGTTCTCCAAGGGCATGGTAATCGGGTCATTGATGCTGGGCAGTCGTCAGGCGAACGCCTACGGAGGCCGGGAACAGGCCATATTAGAGCGCCTGGCCAGGCAAATCGCTCCGGCCATTGAAAACGCCCAGTTGTATGACCGGGCCAGGTGTGAAAAAGAGCAGGCGAACAACACGCTGGCCCAACTCAAGGCGGTCCTCGCCAGTGTCGACAGCGGCATATTGCTGGTCGATAACGACCGCCGTACCCTGTGGGAGAACCCCACATATGGGGAACTATTCGGGATGCCAGCCGTGGAGTCTTTGGCAATCAGCCACCCCACCCAGGAGGAGCGCCGCGACTCGATCCGCCATACCTTCGCTGATCCGGAGGCGGTGTTCGAGGAGAGGGATGGGATTTACCGGGACCCGGGTTTTGCCGGAGCTACCAGAGAAGTGGTGCTGCTTGCTCCGGTCAAGCGGATCCTACAGCCCTTCACCACCCCGGTATATGACGAGCACGGGTCGCCATTGGGCAGGATGTGGGTCTTTCACGATGTCACCGAAATGAAGACGGCGGAAGGTCAGCTTTTACAGTTCCAAAAAATGGAGGGTATCGGGCGGCTGGCTGGGGGCATTGCTCACGATTTTAACAACTTGTTGACCGCGATTATGGGCTACGCCCAGTTGGCAATGCTGGAGGCCCCCTCCCAGGGACACCTGAGAGATCATGTCCAGGAAATACAGCGGGCTGCCGAAAGAGGGGCCAATCTGACCCGTCAACTCCTGGCCTTCTCCCGGCGTCAGGTCATCGAGCCCAGGGTAATTAACCTCAATGACTCGATCGCCGACCTGAACAGTCTGCTGCGGCGGCTCATTGGAGCAGACATTGGAGCAGACATCGAGTTGATAACCTTGCTTGGCCCAGGGATAAGTTCGGTGAAAATGGACCCGACCCAATTGGAGCAAGTGCTGGTCAACCTGGTGGTCAATTGCCGTGACGCCATGCCTTCCGGGGGTAAGCTGACAATCGAGACGTCGATGGTTAATTTGAATGGCCAGATTGCCAATCTCTCGCCGGGTCAATACGTCGTTCTATCAGTTACTGATACTGGCCTGGGTATGAGTGAGGAGGTCAAGGCCCACCTGTTTGAGCCTTTCTTTACCACCAAGGGGGTTGGTAAGGGTACCGGGCTGGGTCTGGCTACTTGCTACGGTATTGTCAAGCAGAGCGAGGGTCATATCGCGGTCAGCAGTGAGTTGGGACAGGGAACCCGGGTTGATGTTTACCTCCCCAGTCGAGACCGGTAAGGGGAGGCCGGGGTTCTTTGACCATTAAAGGACCCGGACCGAACCAGACCTCACTGCTTCTGCCCCGCGCCACTGTGCCTTACCATCAGCCCGCAGGAGGAGACCGATATGCCAGATACAACCAGCGACCTCGATTCCGCTCTGGCTGCGTTGGCCCAGAAACACCCCAATTTATGGCAGCTTTCATCGTGTGGGGTCACCAGATCACGGCAAAGCATTCCCGCACTGTTGGACCACGACGCTTACTCTTCGGGAACCCGGCGGGTCAGGGTCCTTGTGATCGGCGGGCTGTCGGGGGCTGCTGCCGACCCTGGGTTAATTCAAAGAGTTTTAGAGTTTTCCGCCGACCAGGAGGAGCGATTGGCCCAGAAGGTAGCGCTGAGTGCGGTTCCCTGGGCGAATTTAGATGCCTTGACTCCTGATTCTGGCAACTTGAGGGACCTGTCCCGCGGATATCCACCCCAGGACAATTTCTACTTCGACCCGGACGCCCCAGAATCCCGATATTTGTGGCGCTGGATTTGCCTTCAATCGCCGGACTTGCTGCTGGAAATCCGTTCCGGAGAGATAGTCCGCTGGGAGTCTAACGATGCGGTTGGACTATTGCCGGTTACCATCGGCGCCAGCCGAATCGTTGATACCAACTCCCTGCTGGGCGCCATCGGACAGGGCATGCCCGACGGTCTGGGCCCAATCCCCGGGCTGCGCCTGACCGTCAGCGAAAATGAGCTGGGTCTGGAGCTGGGCCGATTGTGGGAATCTCTCCTTCAGGTGTGGTCATGGGAGCCTTCGCCGGCCCGGCAGGAGATACTTGGCCGTCGCTCCCGCTCGAACCTGGAGGTAGCCGGTATTCTGGCTTCGACCTACGGGCACCGGCTGGATACCGTGGTATACACCCAGGGAGTGGCCATCAGTGGCCGTCTCCAGTTGGCCAGTCTGATGGAGGATTCGGCGAGGTCAGTGCCGCAAATAGCTGCGGTGGTTGAACCCTTCCTCGCTGGGGAAAGAGACCCTTTTGAGAAGCCGCCCAGTGGTTCAATTCTGGCGGGCGTTATATGGGCTCATGACCTGGCCCGCGCCACTGGAGACCAGCGGGCTTCCGACCTGCTGCTCCGGGCGGCTAACTGCTATCTGACCCCATCACCGGCCAGATCAAAGGGAAAGGTCCCTTCGCCAGCCGATCCGGCGTTCCGGGTCGAGGACATGTTCTACTGTGGGGCCATGCTGGGTCGAGCTTTTGAAATGAATGGCGATCAAAAGTACCTGGAGACGATGACCAGCTTTTTGCTGGGTGCCGGAACCCAGCAGGACAACGGCTTGTTCTGGCATGATCGCTCTTCACCCTACTTTTGGGGACGGGGTAACGGATTTGCCGCTCTGGGGTTCGCCGAGGCATTGACCTACTTGCCCAATGCTCACCCCCAGCGGGAATCCCTCCGGCAGGTCCACTTGAAACACCTGGCCGCGCTGCGGCAGGTTCAGCAGACGACGGGTATGTACCGGCAGGTCCTGGACTTTCCCGGCTCTTATCAGGAGTTCACCGGGACCTGCATGATTGGCTACGCCATGGCGAGGGGTCTGCGGCGGGATTGGCTGGATTCGTCGTTTCGGGACTCCCTTGATCTGGCCTGGCGGGGGGTCAAGGAGCGCATCGACGATCAGGGCAATGTGGTGGACGCCTGCATTAGCACCGGCGTGCAGCAAGACCTGAATGAATATTTGGATCGCACCGCCATCTTTGGTTATGACGACCGCAGCGGCAGTCTGGCCCTGTGGTTCGCGGTTGAGATGGAACGGCTGGAGCGGAGGATGTAGGTCGGTGCTGGCAACCGGCTAGAGCCAGTACCGTTGCGGTCGTGGGTATTCAGCTGCCGCTCTGGTTGTTATAATCCCATCATCGGGAAAAGTTCCGGGAAAAGTTCAAGATACCATCACTTTACCCCAGGGGGATTAAATGGCAGCCGTTTCTGAATTGCGAGGAGAATACCGCCCGCCGGTACCTTCCCGGGTGATATTCGGACGGGACCGAGTCTCTGATCTGGGCCAGGAGCTGGGACAGCTGGGCAGCCAGAGAGTCCTATTGCTTTCCGGGCGGACCGTGGCGGAAAAGACCGATGCCGTGGCTCGGGTGAAGTCGGCCCTCGGTGACGCCTGTATCGGGGTCTACTCCGGCCTGACCCAGCGGGCGCCGATATCAACGGCGGTTGAAGCCACCCGGTTGGCGCTGGATGGCAAAGTGGACACGCTGGTGGGTGTGGGAGGCAGCACCATATCCGACGCCGCCCGGATGATTGGGGTGATGATGGTGGA
>DASTLM010000212.1:0-5664 GCA_035714945.1 Dehalococcoidia bacterium
GGTCAGGGAGACTTCGGTCAGGGAGACTTCCGTGACGGTTTTGATTCGATTGGATAACCAGTCCGGCAGATACCCAGTCCGGAGGGTCGCCAGTCCGGTACCAGGCCAATCCCGGAGTCAGAGGTTGTCCCGGTGCCGGGTGATAGCAGGCCCAGGAGCAGGGACGCTTCAAAAAAGAGTCACTGACTGGCCGACAGGGGCAGGTTCCGCTCAAGTGCAATCCGCCAGCATTCAGAACAACGTTCTGCCCCCGGGTGCTGGCTGGCATCCCAGATGTTCTCGCTGGTCAACCCGCAGAGGAACCGGGGGATTATTTCTTCGATCCCTACGTCCACCACATAATGCAGGGGGCCTGCCCTTGCGGCGTCAGGCCACCACCAGGGCGACATCTGTTGGGCCATTCGGATAAAAGACTCTTTTTGACTGTCGATCCAGCCATCCTCCGGGAGCTCAACCATCCAGCTGTTGCCTCGAGGGCCTGATTCGCGGTAGGCCTTGAGCTTTCCATCCCGGATGTGCTGTCGGACTGACGCCTGGCTGATATTCAACCTTCGCGATGCTTCCAGTATCGAAACTCTCTCCATCACTGGCTCTCCTGGGTTATAACGGTTTGCTTCAATTTGGGCCCTTGATATCCTTTATCTCTTTTAATATCCCTTATCGAAAGAAATATATTTAAAGAACCGCCGGCGCTATTCCTGGCAAAATGGCTCCTGGCAAAATGGCTGAGGGGTAATCCCAATAGCGGTAATCCCAATACCCAATAAATGAAGGGCCAGCGCCCTCCTTCAAGTTTGCTGGCCCTCCATCGTCTCTTCTAGCTGAATCAGAAGTGTTAGAACCCTGGCTCAGCCTATCCGGTACAATGCGCTGTTGTCAGATGTAATCCGCATCCTGGTCCATCATCACCAGCTGGTCCGTGGTCTCGCTGCCCAGGTGACTCGACATCTGATCCCGGAACTCGGTCAACATGTCCTCGGTGATTGCTCCGCCCGCGGCCTTGGCCTTGGCCTTGAACTGCTCAAAGCTCCACTCGAATTCGTTGCCGTGAGGCATGACGCTGAAGAAGTTGTTCTCGAAGACCGGGAGTTCGCCGGGGCCGAAGTAGCCCTTGCCTTCCAGGGTGTAACCCTCCAGGTCGTGGGTACCCTTGCCCAGCACCTGTCCGGTAGCGGCGTAGTGGTCCATAACGTTCTTCAGGCCGTACTTCTGGACCGGGCAGACCTTCATGCAGATACCGCAGCCGAGGTAGCGGGCCATCACCGGGCGGCAGCGCTTGAAGTAGAGCTTGTTCTTCTCAACGCCCCGCCACCAGATCTTGTCGCGCATCAGGGCGCGGCCGGGGCAGCGGTTGACGCAGACCTGGCAGACCTGGCAAAAAGCGTGGATGCCATAGTCTACGGGCTTGTCATAGGTCACCACGGCATCGGTGGTAAGTCCTACCAGCCGGCAGCGGGAGCCAACGTGGGGGGTCAGCAGATAGCCGCAGGCGCCTTGCTGGCCCACGCCGGCGGCCACGTGCATCGGCTTGTAGACCGCCACGGAGTCGCCCGAGCCCATGACCTGAGCCCGATAGCCGATGGAGCGGATGAAGTTGCCCAATTCCAGGGCGGCCGCCCCTTCCGTCCGATAGGTGCTGGAATGAACGATCTCGGCGTCGACGCTGGGAATCGTCTGGGTCGGCTCAAAGTCCTGCTCGTAGGCAAGAGCGACAAAGTGGGGATAAATCGTAAACTGGTCCTTCTTGCTCTGGTAGCTATAATGGGGATCGAAGGCAGTTATTCCTACTTCGACGAAACCCAGCTCGCGAGCCTTGTCCTTGATGGCTTGGGACACGTCCTCGCCGGTGGGTTCGGCAGTGGGCTGCAGGTCCCCGGAGGCGCGGCAGGCCATGATCAGCGGACGGTTCAGCTTCTCGTGCTCCTTGCGGATCTCGCGCATTTCCACGTGCTGGTCCCGCATGGTGTTGGCCCAGTCCCGGGAGGCCCGCTCCGTGACGTTCATGCTTTCCAGTGGATACTCCCGGGCATACCAGTCGACTTCTCGCTGGTTGGTGGGAACCCCCGGTACCGTCTCCAATTCTTCGGGGATGCTGATGGTGACTGGCGGATCGTTGAAGTTTTTCCCTGGTCGTACAATCTCATGGCCTATTTTAAGCATCCGGGTTCCTCCTTATAAGTAAGCTTTTCCGGAGTTTGGCGGTTGAGCCTTGTGCGATAGAATAAACCGCCGGCATTTAGTTGTCAAGGTATTTTATATGCCCGATTTTTACTTGCATAAAACCTTAATCATTCGCCAAGTTATAACTGATATTCGTTGCGTTAAGGCTGTAAATCGTAGAGTGCACTGGGAATGGGGGACTTCAAGCCGGCCGTTAGTGTCCGGTGCGCCGGGCGATCATAGCTTCGGCCAGAGGGCTGGCTCCGGGACGCACCGTCACGTTGACCAATGAGGGTAGCCCGGACTTGATGGCCCGCTCGACCGCCGGGCCAACGTCTTCGGGTCTTTCCACGTACTCCCCGTGTCCGCCGATGGCTTCAATCACCTTATCGTAGCGGACGGTGCGCAACTCGGTGCCCACCGAGCGATTGAAGTAGGCCAGCTGGAAAGTCCGGTCGATTCCCCAGTTGGAGTCGTTGCCCAGGACCGTCGTGATCGGCAGGTTGTGCCGGATACAGGTGTCGTATTCCATAGTATAGAAGCCGATGGACCCGTCACCGGAGAACACCAGCACCTTGCTGTTGGGCTCGGCCAGCTTGGCGGCCATCCCGTAGGGAATGCCCGCACCCAGGTGGCTCAAGGGGCCCAGCCGCATGAAGTGACCGGGTTTGCGGGCTTTGAGGTAGGAGCGGCCCCATTGAACATAATCACCGCCGTCCATAACGATGAAGGTGTCTTCGTCGATGAGGTGTTCCAGGCCGGTGAACACATCCAGCGGATGCATCGGCTGTTCCCCGGTGGCGTGTCCCCGAAGCTGGGCCATCCAGGAAGCGCGTTCCTGCTTCAGTTGACCGAGCCAGGAATCGACCCTGGCCTTGCCGGTCTGCCGGGCGGCGGCGGTAAGCTGCTCGGTGATCGCCCCCAGGTCGCCCAGCAGTCCCACCGATACGCCCCGGTTGCGGCCAATCTCAGCTTCCGAAGGGTCGGCTTGAATCAGCCTGGCCTCGGCGCTGAAGATTTGGCCGTAGCGGTAGCGGTGGTCCAGGCGCTTGCCCAGCAGCAGCACCACATCGGCCTCGCGGAATTTGCGGGCGGTCCGGTTCAACGCGCCGTCGGCGTACCCAAAACACAGTTCGTGTTCGTCGTCGATCAGTCCCCGGGCCTGCTCCACCGTGAAAATGGGTATGCCGGTGGCTTCGACCAGCGCCTCGAGCTGCCCCGGCTGCACCGAGTAGCGGGCCGGGTTGCCGACGATTATGACCGGACGTTGGGCGCTGGACAGCAGCGAAGCAGCTTCCTGGACCAGTCGGGGGTCCCCCTGGGAACGGCCCAGGTTCCGGTACTCCCGGGGCAGGTAGGGAGGCAGTTCTTCTTCGGAGATGGGCTGTTCCTGGATGTCGATGGGCAGGGTCAGGTGCACCGGGCCGGGCCGCCCGGACATGGCCGTGCGGAAGGCGGTGGCGACGAATTCGGGAATGCGCTGGCGGTCGTGGATCAGCCAGGAACCCTTGGTCACCGGAGCGGCCATGCTCACCTGGTCAATCTCCTGGAAGGTGGCCATTCCCTTTTCCGGCAACTCGGCGGCACCGGCGACGAAAATCACCGGGCTTTCCGATGTATAGATCGCGGGCAGGGCGGAGATGGCGTTGGCAAAACCGGGGCCGCCGGTGAACATGGCTACGGCGGGCAGGCCGGTGATCCGGGCGTAGCCGTCGGCCATGTGCATCGCCGCGCCTTCGTGCCGGACATCGATGAACTCGATGCCCTCGTCTTCGGCGGCGTCGACCAGCGGCAGGATGGTGTCGCCGACGATGGTGAACACTCTTTTGATGCCCTCTTGCTTCAGGCACCGGATGAAAAGATGACCTCCGTTGAGGTTAGGCATGGTTGCTCCCCTGGCGTGGTTGGGATTGGGCCCGGCGTTCCCCAATTTATTGGGACGGAGTCTCGCCAGCCGGTGGTTGAATCCGCCAGCAAATTACCAGCTAGACCTGGCGAAGCGCTGGAGCGGGTAGTTGCCTAGAGCTTACAGGCAGCGAAGCCTGGCGGCAAGGGGGAGGGGGTTTATTCCCTATTTTTCAAATGCTCGCCCAACAGGCCCAGGGCGGCGGTCCAGGCCTGGTCCGCCGCCTCCCGGTGGTAACGTGTCCCGGTGTCATTGAAAAAGCCGTGCTCAGCGCCGGGGTAGCTAATAAGCTGATATTGTTTGTTCTGTTCGGTGAGGGCTGCTTCCAGGCCGGGGATACCTTCACCGATGCGAGTGTCGTTGCCCGCGTAGATGCCCAGCACCGGGATGTTCAGGTTGGGGATCTCATCCAGGGGTGGGGCCGATCCGTAGAAGGGCACCGCCGCGGCAATTTCTGGATTTCTGACCGCCATCAGCCAGGTTAGCCCGCCACCGAAACAGAACCCGGTTACACCAATTCGGTCCGCCTGGACGTGGGACATGGTTTGCAGATAGTCGACACTGGCGTTCAGGTCCGCCATGAACTCGTCCTGGGTGATCTGGCCAAGGGCGTCACGGGCCTGATCGGAATCAGGGAAGTTGCCGGTGCCCCCCTTGCGGGACAGCAGGTCAACCGCCAGGGCGGTGTAGCCCTCCAGGGCAAAACGGCGGGTCAGGTCCGGGAAATGGGGCTGGAGGCCCCGGTTTTCGTGAATCACCAGAATCGCCGGATTGGGGCCTTCCTCCCTGGGCCGGGATAGATAGCCCAGCATTGAGCCAGCGGCGGTGGTGAACTCCACCGGGCCGGTCTCAATGCGCGGGTCGTTGGGGTCCACCGTCGTCCCCGGTGCTGCCTCAGGCACCGCTGGCGGCGTGTTGCTGGGCAACAGCGTAGCAGTTGGAGTGGGCGTCGCGGTCTCGCAGGCCAGGCTGCCCAGCAGCGTAGCGCCCACCACCGCCCCTCCTCCCATGAGCGCCATGCGACGCAGGAACTCCCGGCGGGCCAATTTGCCGGTCAGGTATTTATCCAGAGGGTTGCCGCTCAAGTTATTCCGGTTGTGGTCCATGTCCGCCCTCCCTCTCGTATTATTTGGCTCGTATTATTTGGCTCGTTTTGTTTGGCTGGAAGGTTGATGCCCGCCCGATCTCAAGGGCTGCCGGTTGAACCATTAGCAGGTTGATGAAAAACCCTTTCGACCATCCCCCTAAGAAGCTATATTATTTTCAGAGTCAACAACGCTGGCAGCTGCCTTTCGGATTTATTTGCATCGGGGGGCAAATTCGTCCTGGTCTCGCTTGCGCTATACTCTAGGGTATGGGCAAGCTTTACGTCGTTGGCACACCCATCGGAAATCTGGAGGATTTGACCCGCCGGGCGATCAGAGTCCTGGGTCAGGTTGCCCTGATTGCCGCCGAAGACACCCGGGTCACCCGCCAGCTGCTCAATCACCTGCATTTGCACGTGCCCTTGACCAGTTGCCACCAGCACAACTGGCCGGCCAAACTTCCGGTCATCTTGCGGACGCTGCAGGCGGGCGACGTGGCCCTGGTGACCGACG
>DASTLM010000213.1:0-2727 GCA_035714945.1 Dehalococcoidia bacterium
AGACCCGCCCCTATTTCTATTTTGACCAGCGAGCCCTGGGCTACCCCAGATCAAATTTGTTCTAGATCTATTGCTGCCGGGCCGACCGCAGCGTCAGACATTGCCTGCGATGCACGGTTATCTCTCGGGACCAACGAATACCTGCAACTAGATCCTGGAAGGCTAGATATTAGGTTTTTGTTCAGGAAAGAGTAACTACAACCTAACCGCCAGTTCAAAGCGCAGATTGCGGTTTCGGTTCTCCCTCTCTTCAACTTGAGCGAACGGCAGTATTGTTAGATTCTGGCTTCCAGTTCGATGGATAATGATTCAGGCGGAGTAACGTACCAAATTACACCGGCTTTGGCGGGAGAGATAATAAACAACGAGCTTCACACCGGCACATCAAGCGCAAACCGGAGCACATTTTTGCGTGAAATAACAGGCGTGTGGTTGCCTGATAATTCAGACAAAATCTGACCTCCTCCTTTGGCCGGAATATGGCCCACCAAGCGCACCTCCCTTCGCTGCCAGTCGAAGGTCATCTCGTCCAGCAGGTGCATGAGAAATACCCGCATCTCCTCCGGGCTCATAGTGGCCAGCTTACCCCCGGCCTGTTTGGCAAACTCATTTACGCTGCGGGCGACCAGGGAATCGTCAACCTGGGGTAATCCGGAAACCTCCTCAGCGTCTCGGTCCAGCTCCGCGAGCTTCGCCTCAAGTTCGTTCTTCCTGGCGGCGTAATCCTCCCGGGATACCAGGCCATCCAGGTACAGGTCCAGCAGCTTCTGGCGCTGCTGCTCCAGCCGACCCTGCTGTTTGCCGGCTATATCCTGAGCCTGGCCGTTTCCGCCGGCCCTTGCTCTGACCCGGTGGGCCAGGTCCATCAGGTGCTTTCGCAGCACTTCGGGACTGGTGACCAGCTCCGTCACCTCCTGGACCACCGCGCCCTCGATGCGCTCGGCCCGGATCGCCCGAGCCCGGCAGGTGCGGGTCAAAGGACGCATACGGGAGAAGTTCATGCACCGGTAGTAGGGGTACTTCCCCCTGGCGGCGCTGAAGCCACCGTACCGGGACCCGCAGTAGGCGCATCTCAATAAACCGGAGAACAGATAACTGCGCAGCGGGGGCCGGCCGGGACCGCTGAGGCGCCGGCGCCGGGTCTTGAGCGTTTCCTGAGCCATTCGGAAGGTCTCCTCATCGATGATAGCGGGTACCGGTATCAGAACCCATTCGTCCCGGTCTCTGAGTCGGGCGTCTCCTTCGCACTTGTTGTAGTAGGCCCGGCCGACGTAGCTCTCGTTCTTGAGGATCCGGTACACCGTGTTAGCTTGCCACCGGCCCAGGCCTTCCATGGTGCTGACCTTCCGCTTCATCAGCTCTCTGGCGATCTGGGTCGTGCTCTGACCCTCTTGAAGATACAGGGAAAAGATCAGCCGCACCACCGTCGCCTCTCGCTCGTTCACTCGCCAGCGGGCTGGGGTTTGAGATGATTTCTTGACGAAGTCGTACCCCAGGGGGGCCCGGCCGGTGACGAACTGGCCCAGCCGGGCCCGGTGGAGCTTCCCCCGACGGGTCCGTTCCATGATCTGGGCCCGCTCGTACTCGGCGATGACCCCCTGGATGCCCAGCAGTAGCTGGTCCTCGGGCTTGCCGGTGACCGGGTGGTCCAGGAACCTGACCTCCATCTCATGCTTCTGAAGCTCTTCCAGGATCAGCACCTGGTAGACGTACTTCCTTGCCAGCCGGTCCGGGGACAGGATGTACACCGCCTGGAACAGTCCCTTGGAGGCGTCGTCCCGCAACCGGTCCAGGCCGGGGCGCACCAGGGTGGTGCCACTGTAGCCGTCGTCGGTATATTCGCTTACCACCTCCACTTCATTCCGGCGACAAACCTCCCTCAGCGCTGCTACCTGGGACTCAATGGTGCGTTGCTCTTCCTGCTTGTCCGGGGACACACGGGCGTAAATCGCCGCTTTTTTCATGGGTAAAATGTAAGGGCCCTCCGGCTCGGAAGCCACGGGCTATGGGTTGTTCTTTGAGGTGGCGGGGGTTGCTCTGGGTCCGGCGCTGTGGTCGGGGTCGCGCCGGCGGAAGTAGTGGATAAAGTCTTTTTCTGATATCAGCAGGTCCAGGGCCCTGGAGAGCCTCTTTTCATCGTAGCCTCCCGGTGGGGTTGATATGACAACTTTTATCTCCGCGGGTTCCCTTGCCATTATCGGGTCAGTCCGATTATTACTCCTTCATATATCGGATTCCCCCGATGGTCAAGGGCCAGGGCTGTGGATAACTCCCTCTGGGGCCGGCCGGCTACTTCCTCAATCCTGCAAAGATCAGCCGCTCCCGCATCAGCTCCACGGGGACCTGGAACTCCAGGGCCAGCTTCAGCACCGGGTCCTCGGCTTCGTCAATCCACGGCTGGCCCAGCATGGGTTTCAGGGTGCTTTCGGGGACCAGTAAATACCCGGCGAAAAGGTCGGCCTCCCGCTCGGTCCTGGAGGCGCCCATCTTCCCCATCACCACGTTGCCGCAGGCCAGCTCTTCGCGGAAGCTTACTCCGGTCGCCTCAGTCCCGGTACGGTGGAACAGGTGGTGCCCCAGACCATGGGCCAGCAAGTAGTTCCGCTCATGGCGGGGCAGGCCCGGGCTGATGACCACTGCCTGCAGGTCCGGAAAGTACACCTCCTTGACGTTGCGGGCGTTTAGCTCCTCATGCACCTCCACCCCCAGCTTCTCCGCCAGGTAGCC
>DASTLM010000214.1:0-12153 GCA_035714945.1 Dehalococcoidia bacterium
CGGGTCTGTCCCTCGCCAGGTTGAAGATGATTCTAAGAAATGTTGCGATAGAAGGAGTGACGAATTCGTATCCTTCCCTATTGCGAATGGTCCCTGAGGAAAAGTCACCTGGTCGAAAGAATTTAGAGGGACAGTATGTCTGGTTGGGGCACCGGGGCCACAGTCATCGTGGTCACATTATTGGCTCTAATAGCAATCGAGTTCGCCGTCTGGTCTTCCCCCAGGCTTCAAATAGATTCGACAGCCTCTGGACCGACGTTCCAAGAATGTACGGATGCCATAGCTCAAGATATCCGCAATTTCAAGATTGTCCTGGACAGTACGGAATTGTTCGTTGGTTCTGCCACCAAGAGCAATGGTGAATTGAAAAAGGAACTGGAGGTCCTTTTGGGCAAGACAAGTCAATTCGAAGCCTCGGTCCAGGGCAGAATTAGCAGGGTGGAAGCGGTCCCAGAGGATGAGGAGTCCGGAATAGCTTCCAGATTTGCGTCTCTGGCCTGGATATTCGCTGGTTGGCTTTCGATCCCTCTAAACCCGTCCTGCCCTTCTTTATTGCCCCACGACGTAACCCATAACTAGAACGTCCGGTAATTCCTATTCGTTGATGTTCCGTTGCCCCCTGCCTCTTTTCGCTGCAAAGGCCACCCACCTTTCAGTCGGCGTTTTCCAATCTCACTTCTTCCAATACTGGCTCTCTCGGCGAACTGCGCGTGGCAAAATACACGCCCCAGAATATGACCAGAGACGAGCCCATTAGCGCCAGCGCGGTTGTAAATGCGATCTGGTAATCGCCCTGGAGATCGAACAGCAGTCCCCCTAACAACGGCCCAACCAGAAAAGCCAACTTGTGAGACCCCTCAATGATCCCCATCACCGTTCCCAGACTGCGGTTCGGGAATACATCGGCTACCTTGGCGTTCATCAACATTCCTCCTACGCCTTCACCAAGTCCGAGCAGGGCGACGAACATGAATATGGGCCAGAGCCTTTGACCGTCTCCCAGGACCATTATTGCAGAATAGGCCAAGATCTGGACGCCATAGGCCAGGGTCAATGCAACCTCCCGGCCGAAGCGATCCGAAATAGCGCCCATAATCGGGCGACCTGCCAGGTTCACCAGACCCACCGCGCCAATGGCTGAAGCGCCCACCAATGGGTCATACCCGATGGTGGCAAAGAACGCCACGATGTGGACCACAATTACAAAACGTCCGGTCGAAGCCAGGAAACGGCCCAACCCCAGCAACCACAATGCTGGACTGTATCGCAGAATTTCGGCTAACGTGAGATAGCCAGCATCCCTTTCATCTCCGGTTGCGACAACGGGCGCGGCGGTTCCCTGGGGTGGGTCTCGAGATGGCTCACTTGACGGTGAGATTGACGCGGGTCCAGGATTCGGGGTCGGGGATTCAACCCGACCCTTGGGCAACCGGTTTTCCGGGGGACGTCTTAGAAAGAAGAAATTCCCTGGCACCAGCAGCAGGAAGAAAATCAAACCTAAAATCCGGAATGTATCTTGCCAGCCGATGGTAGAAATCAGCAGCTGAGTCAGGGGTACCAGCAGAAGGGTCCCCACCGGATTTCCGACATCGACCAGGCCCAACACCCGTCCCCGCGCCCCAGGGAACCAGGGGACGAGAACGGCGTTGATCGCGAAGCCCGAGACGATGGTCTCCCCTATGGTCATCACAACGCCAAAGAGAATAAGCAAATGCCAGATTTCACTTCCGAAGCTGCTGGTAAACAGCCCTATCAATATCAGCAGCCCACCTATGAGGAAGACGTAACGGGGCTCCAGACGGTCCAGCAGCCTCCCGGCAATGGGCGCCACAATTGCTCCGGTGAAACCGGCCATCGAAAATATTCCCGCCGTGGCCGTGGCGCTCCAGCGGAGATTGGTCCGCAACGCCAGGAAAATCACCGGAACTATATCCGTGATGCCACCCTCGGCCATCATGTTGGAAAAGCTCAGGCCGAAAATTACCCATCGGTAGCCGGGTTTACGTCTAATCATTCCCTCCAGGTCCTCCTCGCGCCCAGTGCAGGATTCGGGCCAGCAAGTCTCGAAGGCCAGCTGCGCCGGCACCAGAAGCACGAATTTATTGACTATCCAGCAGATACTCCATCGTTACCCAAAGACACCATAATCAGGACCTTTGCCCTCTATGGTGTTACTGGGGCCCATGACTTTGAGGCCGCCCCGGGACAACCGGAAATATGACCTTCTGGACCGGTGCCAGATCGGCCGAAATTAGGTGTCAGGGGACAGGCATGGAAGATCCTGAGTCAGAGAAACCAACGCCGGGCAACACTCCCCGAAGGCCTGATAGGGGAGTAGTGACCTGGGGCGGGACCCTCCGCGTTGCCTTCGTATTCCTGGTTTTGGCCCTGGGAGTTGTAGCCTGCGGGAGATTTCTCTCCTCCCTGGCCAATAACTAACGGTCTGGGTCGGCCCCATTATTCGGAGTCAGGCCCGCTTGAGGATGAATCAGGGCAATAACAGTCATCCAGATCGCCGTGCGTTTTTCTGAATTGCTTCGACCTGCTTCCAAGACGTACCTCCTGACTATCAGTCATCGGACTCTGTCGGCAGGACGATCAGGCCTGATGGCTCCTGCCCTGGAGCCGGGCGGTGGGGTCGGCGAGCGGCAAAAACCATTAGACTGGCCAACCCAGCTAAAATGCTGAAGTAGAACAAAGTCCCCTGGAAACTACCGGTGGCGTCAAACACCACCCCCAGGATCAAGGGTCCAACGGCAGATCCGGCCACCCAGGCGGTCTTGCTTATTCCAAATATGGACCCCAGGGAGGCCCTTCCAAAAAATTCTGCCCACGTCAGAGGAACCAGCGTATTAACTCCCTGTTTGACGATCCCCTGCATGGCGGCAAACAAGTACGCCTCCCAGAGCGTGTCGGCAGTAAAAAGCACCAGCATGCTCAACGCGCAAACCAAACAGACCAGAAACAGCAAGACCTTTGGCGAAATTCGCTCCGACAGCACTCCTGAAATCAAAGATACCGCGGCGCCGACCGAGTAAATTACGCTGATGGCACTCACCGATGCCGTGGTGCTCAATCCCCGTTGGGTGAGGTAGGGGACCAGATGCACCTGGGGCCCGGAGGAGGCGGCGCCCACCAGAATCAAGGCGGCCAGGACCAGGTAGAAGGACGGCTTCTTCATTACCTGCCCCAGGGTCCAGGCTTCTTCTTCAACGCTCGACGTGCTGGTAGTTACGTTGCTGCCGGGACCAGCATTTTGACTGGTATTCTCCGGCGGAATTCCGTCCAGGTACAGCCCCAGGTCTTCGGGTTGGCGGCGCACCAGCAGGGCGCAGGGTATGACCCCCAGGACAATCATGATCGCCGACAGGGACAGCCAGGCCGCTCGCCAGCCCCATTGCCCGATGATTAATTGCGCCGTTGGCGCCAGGATCATGATTCCGGCTGCCGATCCAAAGATCACGATGCCTACCGCCCGACCCCGATAACGCCGGAACCACTTTCCGACGGTCGCGGTGGACCCAATTTTGATCAGGCCCTGGTCAGCGATAGTGAAGAAGATGAAGGTTACGTAAAAGGCAACCAGCGTGTGGACCAGGGACAGGGAAACACAGGCAGCGGCAATCACCAGGCCGCCGACGGTCAGGAGCAACCGGGCCCCCATGATATCCACCAGCCTTCCGGCCAAGGGGGCAATGACCGCTCCCAAAATGCCGCCCAGACTGATTGCACCCACGATTTCGGTCCGGCTCCAGCCGAACTCCCTGGTCATGGGGTTGATAAACACGGTAAGCATTCCTTCGGCCGAAGCGGCGTTGGCGAACATTACCCCCACCGCGGCTGCCAGGACAAACCAACCGTAGTAGTAACGTCTTGGAAGTTTGATCACGGGAAGCACCTCTCGAACTTATCGGGAGTCGGTAGATGTGATACGAACGGCCATCGGCTTCTACATTCGATGCCTCCCCCCGGTCCTTTCACGGCTGGCGTGCCAAAAGGTGATCCAGGCATTGCAATAAAAAAACCCAAAAATGGACGCTTTGACCGGCGCTCATTTCGCCCTGGGCCCGGACAGCGGCAACTGTCCTGGGCGCTGGATTTCAAAGATTATATAACTATTTCTCTATTCTTGGAATAATTTTTCACATTTTTCTACCAGGTCCGGACTTAATTATCGTCAATTCATCTGGTCTTCAGGACAGACTGCGATACTCCCGAGAGTGTTTTCAGCGACTTCCCCCGCCTTGCCCCGACCGTCGCGGGAAGATATATTACCCCTATATTGATCCCAGCGCCGCGCCAGTTGATGAGCTACAATCTGGAAACATCCAGCGTGGTTGACTACCTTTCCCTTCGGGGCTTGATCAGGCCCAGCGACGTCGCTACGGTGGAATCGCTGGGTGGGGGAATCTCCAACACCCTGATTAAAGTAACTACTTCCGACGACTGTATGGTAGTCAAGCAATCGCTGCCCAGGCTGCACGTCGCCGGGGATTGGTTCGCCGACCAGGGCCGCATTTTTCGGGAGCGGGCTTGCATCGAGACCCTGGGAGCGATTTTACCCTTCGGAACGCTTCCGACAGTCCGGTTCCAGGATGCCGATAACTTTGTGTTTGTCATGTCCTGCGCGCCCGCGGGTGGGGCCAACTGGAAGGAGCAACTCCTGGTGGGACAGGTCGATACTGATGTGGCGGAGGCGGTGGGTGCAGTCCTGAGGTTGGTGCACTCGGCAACCGCCGGAACACCCGCCATCCGGGACCAGTTCATCCACGACACTCCCTTCGTGCAACTGCGGATCGATCCCTACCATTGGACTGCGGCCAGGGCACATCCTGACCTGGCTGAGATAATCCATGGCGAAGCCCGGCGCATGCTCGATGTCAAGACGGAGTTGGTCCACGGCGATTACAGTCCCAAAAACATCATGGTGACCGGCAAAGATATTTTTCTGCTGGACTTCGAGGTCGTACACTATGGCAATCCGGTGTTCGACCTGGCCTTCCTGTTGAATCACCTGTTGCTCAAGGCGATCTATAATGCGCCCATCAGGAAGGACTACTTCCAATGCGGTCAGCTCTTTCTGGGATGGGTACACTTCAGGTATCCTTCCAGATCCCATTGGGCAAGTCACCATTGAGCAAGACACCATTGGGCAAGACAACTTTGAGCGAGACACCGTCAGACAACTGGGCTGTCTGATGCTGGCCTGGGTCGATGGCAAGTCTCCAGCGGAATACATCGTCAAGCCCGAGACCAGGGCCGAGGTACGGGGCATTGCCCGGTCCATTTTGCTGGATAATCTGGCCACGCTGACCGAAGTAACCGGACTGGTTAACTCCGAATTGGGCCGACCTGGAAGCTCCCGGCCCGGGTTAGACCAGATGTCTCCGGATACCACCATGTGATCCCGGTGGGTGCAGCCAGTTAAGGTGAAGGTCTGGTCTGGTGCGGAGCGGTATACCGGGCAATGGCCGGGCTGCTGGCCCGGGAGAACCCGCTCCCCGGCGGCGTGGCTGATGAAGGCGGCTTCGGCCCGCGCCTGGCGTCCAACGAAGCGGCGCTGGGGCTGATGGTGGACGCCATTGAACTCGCCGGCTTCAAGCCAGGCCTGACCGAAGACTTGGCCATCGGTCTGGATGTCGCCTCAAGCGAGTTCCATCAAGATGGCAAATATACGTTGTATATCGAGGGACGGGATTTGTCCTCCGCTGCGATGGCCGGTCTGTTGGAGTCCTGGGTCAACCAGTATCCCATAGTCTCCATCGAGGATGGCCTGGCCGAGGATGATTGGTCGGGCTGGCGTCAACTAACCGGGTCTCTGGGTTCCCGGATACAGCTGATCGGCGATGACCTGTTCACTACCAATCCACGACGATTGCAGATAGGTATCGACCAGCAAGCCGCCAACGCAGTGCTGGTGAAGCTAAACCAGATCGGCACATTGACTGAGACTCTGGAAGTGGTTTCCACAGCTCGGGGAGCTGGATTCTTGCCGGTAATTTCGGCCCGTTCCGGCGAGACCGAGGACTCCACCATTGCCGATCTGTCGGTGGCCACCCGGGCCGGTCAAATCAAAATTGGCTCGTTGACCCGCTCGGAGCGATTGGCCAAATACAATCAATTGTCGCGAATTGCGGACCAGTTGGGCCCCCGGGCCACCTACCGGGGCCGAGAGGTCTTCGCCAGGTTCCTATCCTAGCTCTTAGCGTCTTAGCGTAACAGTCATAGCGTCACAGCCCAGAACATGGTGATTGATGGCCGCCCGCTCATCAAAGTATAAGGTCCTGGTGACCGATTACGTTTGGCCGTCCACCGGGCCGGAGCGAGCGGTATTGGCCAGGATCGGCGCCGAGGTTGTCGAAGCCCCGGACTCTTCCGAGGATACCCTGACGTCTCTGGCCGAGGAAGCCGACGGGATTATGACCTGCTTCGCTCAGGTAACGCCCAGGGTGGTGTACGCTGCCCGGAAGTGCGTTGTTATCAGCCGCTACGGCGTGGGGGTGGACAATATCGCGGTGCACACCGCCACTGAAGAAAGAATTATCATTACCTATGTGCCGGACTATTGTGTTGATGAAGTCTCCGACCATGTAATGGCGCTGCTCCTGGCCTGGAACCGGCAGATCGAGTTTTATATTTGTCCCAGCAATCGGTATATGAATTGGAGGTGCGCACCGCCCGGGCCACCGCGGATGTGCTGCAAGGCCGGATGCCGGAGTTTCTGGTCAATCCCCCGGTTCTGTCCCGCTCACGGGTCAAGATTTCCTGAAATTTCCAGTTCCCCACACCTTAGCTTGACCGGACGCTTGCAACTCTCGGTGCGCCCGCCAACCTGAGGCCAGGTGTTGCACCGGCGCTGCGGGAGTTTCTCCGATACATCTCAGAGTGTTAATGGCCAGGAATCGGGTGTACATCCCCTGAGGCTTAATTTTGACTGTCTTTATTCTAATGTCACAGCTTTCTCAGGACTTATTGGAAACAGAACTTGTTGGAAACCGGCCGAACGGTTGTAAAAACTCCGCAGAAGCTCCCGGAAAAGAATTGCATGAAATCTACTTTGGAAAACCGGTCCAGGTCGATGACCACACAGGTAACGTACCTCGCGGCAACGCTGTCCCTCGTTGACGGGATCATCCACCTTTGGGTGTTGCAAGAACACTTCGAGGAATGGTGGGGATATGGAGCTTTCTTTCTGGTGCTGGCCATCTTTGAAGGGCTATACGCCGTAGCTTTGTTAAACCGGCCCGGACGGTTGCTCTTCATTCTGGGGATGGTTGTTCGTATCTCGGTCATGATCCTGTACCTGGTAACCCGCACGGCGGGGGTCCCCCCGATTGGCCCCCACGCCGGCCACGTCGAAGAGGTAGCCCTGGTTGACCTGATCGCCATGACGGCGAATATAGCCCTCATCGTCGCCCTGACCGGCCTATTGCTCCCCTGGCATTCTCCTGAGCGTGGTAGCAAGAGCCAACTGGTGAAAGACCGGGTCAATTCCTAGTCATTCCGCCGATTGGATCAACCCTTAAGGACTTACCGGAAGCATTGGAGATAATGTATGAGTACCCTCAGTCAGAACGGTAGCGGAAACCAACTGATTCTAACCCGAGAACGGGCGGTCGACTCAGACATTGCCCAGGGACATGGCGGGATTCAGAAGTATCGTCTGACCTTTATGTTCGCGGTCACCATGGTGATATCCATCGCCATTGCCGCCTTTGGCGTGAACCTGATCATCGGTCGCATGGCCGAGACCCACTTGACCCGGATCGCTCAAGTAACCACCGCTCAGAATATGTTGCACGTTCAGTCCATGATGAGCGAACAGGCGATGACGATGGGCCAGGAAGGGCAGACGAATGACCAGGCCGCCCCCGCTGAAAATCTGCATGCGGATGGGGCAATGCCAGATCCGGCCCCGGTCATCCCCTTGATTCTGGACCGATTGGTAGCCGGTGATGCTTTGGCCACCATCTATCCGACGATGGTGGAAGGAATGCACATCGTGGACTTCAATTTGTTGAATCTCGACGGCAAGGTGGTCTGGAGTTCTGATCATAATCCTGATCTTGATCCTGATCTTGTTTCTGATCTTGATATCGTTGGCGCCACCAGACAATCCGATCCGATGTTCACTGCAGCGGCCGCCGGGGAAATGCATTCGGTCCTGGTCATTGGGCATGATGATGACGATTCCCACCCGGCGAATCTACGGGAACATTCCCAGGTCCTTAAAACCCTTCTGCCGCTGCGAGAGTCACCAACCGGGCCGGTTATCGGTGTGATCGAGGTCGATCGGGATGTTTCCGCCGATGTGGCCCTGCAGGTGAACGATGCCAAATCAGCGGTTCTAACAGCCACCACCGGCACGCTGGGCGCCCTGTTCGTTGTTTTACTGGGCTTCATTGTTGTGGCCGACGGGTCGATATACCGCGCGAACCAACGGGGAATGCTGGTGGTAGAAGAGGCCAACCGCAACCTGGAAGAAAGAGTCCAGCAGCGCACCAGAGAAGTTGAAGCCGCTAATGAACGCCTGATGGACACCCAGGACCAGTTAGTCCGCACCGAGAAGCTGGCGGTTCTCGGACAACTGGCCGGAGGGGTGGCCCATGATCTGCGAAATCCCCTGGGGGCGATCAAAAACGCGATTTTTTACCTCAATCGCAAGCTGGCCAACTCTGAGGATCTCAAGTCGAACCCCCGGGTCGCTCAGTTCTTGCAGATTATTGAAGACGAAGTCAATCACTCCAACCAGATTATTACTGACCTTTTGACCTTCACCCGCATCAGCACTCCCTCCCTTACCCCGACCAACCTGTCGCAGGTGATCGATAACGCTCTGGCCAGCATCGAGGCGAGCGGTCGGATCCATATTATCAAGGATTTCGACCCAGACCTGTCCGAGGTTCCGGTTGACGGGGAGCAAATCCTGCGGGTGTTTACCAATCTGGCGATTAATGCCCAAGAGGCCATGCCTGAAGGGGGTGAATTGACCGTGACCACCCGGCGGAAAGAGGGATTTGCCGAGGTGATTTTCCGGGATACCGGGGAAGGAATTAGCGACGAGGTTCTGAAGAACATATTTGAGCCGTTGTATACCACCAAAATCAAGGGCACGGGCCTGGGTCTGGCCGTATGTCTGCAGGTGGTGTCCAAACACAAGGGGACCATCAGAGTATCCAGCCAGATCGGCAAAGGTAGCACCTTCACTGTCCGGCTGCCTTTGCCGAGCCGAGCTTTATCAAGTACAAAGGTGATGGCATGATCAACAAACCCGCTAGAATTCTGGTGGTCGACGATGACCGGGGCATGCGCGTTACGCTGGAGGGAATAATTGAGGACGAAGGGTACGAAGTGGTGGCGGTGGCGGATGGGTACCGAGCTATCGAGGCAGCCAGGGGCAGTTTCTTTGACCTGATCTTCATGGATATAAAAATGCCCGGAATTAACGGTGTTGAAGCCTACCGAGAGATCAAAAAGGCCAGCCCCTACTCCATTGTGGTGATGATGACTGGCTTTGCCGTAGAAAATCTGGTGAAGGAGGCCCTGCAAGAAGGCGTCTACGGAGTTCTCTACAAACCTTTCTCCATGGAGCAGATCATCGACATCATCCAGGGAGTTCTCAAGACCACCGGCGTTCTGGTGGTGGATGACCTGGAGAGCCATCGCAAGACCTTGCGGGCTATTCTCGACGAAACCGGCTACGAGGTCTCGGAGGCGGAAGATGGGAAACACGCGATCGCGATTGCCGAAAAAAAGCACTATGACATTATTTTGATGGATGTCGTAATGCCTGGGCTGAACGGATTGGAGACCTTCGAAGCAATCAGGAAGATCGACGTAGATGTCAAGGTCATCTTTATCTCCGGGTACTCCCTGGACGAGTCGGTCCGAAACGCCCTGGGAGAGGGTGCCTACTCGGTGCTGGCCAAGCCGGTAAACCCCCATAACCTGCTAACTTTGATCAGTTCAGTTACCGGCCGCCGGTGCGCCGCAGCCCCAGCCGCGTAGCACAATTCAAGAAGCAACCGTGTCCTACCTGGCGAAAATTCTGGTTGCCGACGATGAACAGGGCATGCTATTCACTTTGTCCGCAATCCTGGAGGACCAGGGATATGAGGTGGTAAGCTGCCAGAGTGGTACGGCTGCGATCCAATACCTGTCCAACGGGCTGGAACAACCCCCAGTGGACCTGGTTATATCGGACTTGAAGCTAGCCGACATGGGCGGTCTCAGAATACTGTCCCACCTGAAACAGGTCAATCCGGACGCGGCCTTCATTTTGATTACGGGCAACGCAAGCCTGGAAACCGCGATTGACGCCGTGAACCAGGGAGCTTTTGCCTACCATATCAAGCCATTAGAAATTGATGCTCTGACCACCAGTATCAACAACGCCCTCCGCCAGAAGAGCCTCATGACTGAAAACCGCAATCTTCTGGAGCAGGTGCAGCAGTCTGAAATCAAGTATCGGACCCTGGTGGAAAAAGCTAATGCCGGCATTTTTACGGTGAACCCCGGTACCGGGGAATTCATTGATATCAATCTCAAAATGGAAGTATTCAGTGGCCGTTCAAGAGAGTCGCTCCTCAAGATGACCTTGCCCATGATCTGCTCCGAAGCACAACGAAATGATGCTACGGAAATGCGTCGCCGAACACTAGAACAGGGCCAGTCTAGCGTCAACGATCTGTACTTTCAGCAGACTGACGGCCAGCAGATTTGGCTTGACCTTAATGGCACCCTGGTGGAATACCAGGGGCAGGCGGTGATCCTCGGCATCGCCAGGGACGTTACCGAACGCAAGGCAACCGAGGAGCATATCCGGAAGACCAGCAAATTGGTGGCGGTCGGACAATTGGCCGCCGGTGTAGCCCATGAAATCAACAACCCCCTGACCGTGGTGATGGGCTTTTCCCAGATCTTGATGAATGAGGGGCTTCCCGAATCTGTTGGAATTCGCCTTCAGGCGATATTCTCTGAGGCCGAAAGGGCGGCCAAAATCGTCAAGAATTTACTGTCCTTCGCCCGCAAGGATGAGCCGGAAATGCAATACTTGAGCCTGACGGCGGTCCTGGATCGGGCATTGGAGTTAAAAGCCCACGATTTCAGGCTAAACAACATCACGCTGTCCAGCCAGTGGGAACCAGACCTCCCTTACACCATGGCCGACGAGCATCAACTGATCGAGGTAATGCTCAACATACTGACCAATGCTGAGCAGGCAATGATTGAGGCCCATGGTGGGGGAATATTGGTCGTCAAAGCCACAACATCGGCCAGCAATATCAGGATCAGTGTAACTGACAATGGGCCCGGTATCCCTCCAGAGCGGCAGCAGGAGATTTTTGATCCCTTTTTCACGACCAAAGGAGTGGGTAAGGGGACCGGCCTGGGACTGAGCATATCCTACGGCATAATCAAGCTGCACGGTGGAGAAATATGGGTTGAGAGTGACTTGGGTTCCGGCACCACGTTCCAGATCGAGATTCCCATTCTAAGCCCCGGCGTTGCGCCGGAAATCGAGGTGCCAAAGACAGAACCGGTACCAATTCCGGAAGCACCGATGCACATTCTGGTGGTGGACGACGAGGCGAACATTAGGAAATTGGTCGCTTCACTACTGTCGCTGGACTCCTGTACCGTCGACCTGGCCGAAAATGGCGACGAGGCCTGGCGAAAACTCCAAACCAATTCCTACGACTGCATCATATTGGACCTGAAAATGCCGGGGATGAGCGGCGAAGAACTCTATCGGCGCATCAAGGGGTCGAACCGGGCCCAGGCCGCCAAAGTAATCTTCGTCACCGGGGATATCGCCAGCCAGGATACTAGCAAATTCATCAATGAAACCGGGAACCTCTCGATGAGCAAACCCTTCAATGTCAACGCGCTCCGGGACCTGGTCTTTCAATCCTTCGCCTGAGCGCCCTGGCCATCCCCAGATGCGGGATCTGTACCTGGCCCACCCCTGAACTGGCCCCCCAGATGGCGGTTGAGGGCTGTTTTACCCTGACCGTATGGCACCCCCATTCGACATCACCGGAGCAAAAGAGTTATATTATTGCCGGTACCGGATGTTGACCTTCACCCATTTTTACTAAAATCCCTGATTTAGCAGGATGCTGAAAAAGGGGAGTCCAGAGGGGCGAAGTC
>DASTLM010000215.1:0-5994 GCA_035714945.1 Dehalococcoidia bacterium
AATGTTTCAACCCCAATCGATTTTGGCTGGCAGGCTAACGCCAACTCCTGGCACCGGGTGGCCGACTCGGTTGGCCTGGACCCGGCCTTGCCCAGAAACTTCAATATCAACCGGAAAGACCAGAAGGTTGCGGGCAATCAAGGTCCCGAGAGCGCTGCCATCGTTGGCGATGGCAGCAAAAGCACCAGCAACGCCAGTTTCGATGCCCTGGTTACGCCCATCGCCACAGCCTGGGCGGACTATCCTCCCCAGATCAAGCTGGGCGTAACGATGAGCGGCAAATCCGCGACATTGAAGGCCACCGCCACCGATGATAAAGACACACCCAGGGTGGAATTCTTTGTCGATTGGGACAAGGTCGCTACCATGACCGCTCCCCCCTATGAAGTGACCGTCGACCTGTCGAATCATCCTCGGAAGTATGCCTATATTTATGCTCGAGCCTTCGATGATACCGTGGTTTTTGAGCACCGGCTGCCCCCTGACGGCAGTGGCAAGGAAATACAGGGTCCATACCAGCAGCGGGCCTACTCGCAAGTCACCGAAATCGGCCCGGAATTCCTGGTTTCGCCTCAGGCGCCTCCGGCTCCGGCGGTCCTGAACGCTATCACCTTAGCACCCGCCGTCGCCACCGCGCTGCCCGGAGGCTCGATCCAGTTCTCCGCGGCCGGCTCGGACCAGTATGGCAACTCCTTTCCCATCAACCCGACCTGGAAGGTCTCGGGCGGTGGCTCGGTGAGCCAGTCCGGTCTTTTGAACGCCGGGTCTGCTGAAGGCGGCCCCTTTAGCGTCTCTGCGACGGTGGGGTCAGTTTCCGGGTCGGCCAGCTTCACCGTGGAGGCCCAACCGGGGGACTCTCGACTGGCGGTCTCCAACCTGAAGGCAGTGTCAGGAAAGGCTTATCAGGTCGTAGATGGTCTGTCAACGGGAAGCCCGGTCTACATTGACCGGCGTTACGCCTACACTGATGTTCCGGTCATAATTCAGGGGAAAACCTACGTCCGGACCGCCAACGATGACAAGAACCGAACCGAGGTCCCGTCAGTGTCCTTCTCAGTCGACCGGGCGGTAAGGGTCTACGTAGCTTATGACGCCCGGGCCAGCGCTCTTCCCAGTTGGCTGAGGGACTGGGCCAACACTGGTCAAACACTAGAAAGCACCGATGTATCGCTGGAACTCTACGTCAAAGATTTCGCCGCTGGGTCCATTTCCCTGGGGGGCAACCTGGCAACGGGAGCTGTGGGAGCCGGCAGCAATTACACGTTAGCCATCGCCGACCAGGACGGTCCCATCGATGACGTTGTCATCACTGTACCCGAGCCCGCGACGCTGGCCAGCATCACCGTGGACCCGGCCAACGCTACCGCATTGCCAGGAGGCCTGGTCCAGTTTACGGCCACGGGCCAGGACCAGGATGGCGCTCCTTTCCTCATCAACCCGGCGTGGGAGGTCACTGGCGGTGGTTCCATCGACCAGTCCGGCCTCTTGACCGCCGGGACTGCCGGGGGCGGCCCATTTACCGTCACTGCCTCCCAGGGTCTGGTTTCGGGAACAGCTACGGTTTCCCTGGTCGTCCAGTTGGTGTTGTCCGACTTGACCGTGGCATCAAGTCAGGCCTACCAGGTGCTGAAAGGCCTTAAGGTGGGTGATTCGGTGTATATCGACCGGACCTATACCTATATCAGTGTACCGGCGACAATTCAAGGGGCAACCTACCTGCAGACCGCCAACATCGACAAGAACCGGACTGAGCCCTCCTTCCTGGCCTTCTCGGTGAACCGGGCGGTGACGGTATACGTGGCCTACGACTCCCGGGCTACGTCCTTGCCCGCCTGGCTGGCGGGGTGGAGCAATACCGGCAGTACTCTGAACAACACCGACGTGTTGCTGGACCTCTACGCCAAAGAATTCGCCGCTGGGCCCATAACCCTGGGGGGCAACCTGGCGGCGGGAGCTGCCGGAGCCGGCAGCAATTACTCGGTGGCAATAGTGCCAATGTAACACCGGTAACACCGGTAACACCGGGTAGCACTGAGTGACCCTGAATCGATTCCAGACCTGGGCAGCAAAGGTGCCCATGCGCTGGGTAGGACCATTCCAGTGCATCGCACTGGAATGGTCCTTCAATTTCCAGGAGATGTCCCCCTTATTATCTGAGGGTCAAGCTTGGCAAGGACTCTCCAACCGGCTGCTCGTCTCTCCGGCTTTTGCCAGAGCCCCCGGATCGGTTGAACCGCCTCCCAGAGCCGCTGGAGGGCTTGCTGGGACGATAGTCATCGTGCTTGAGGTGAGTGCATTCCTCGTCTGGAGCAAAATTTATCACCGTTCCTACCAGGGGAACCCCGGCAGCTTCCAGCTCTTCCTGGCCTTTGCTGACCAGGTCGATACTGGTGGAAGTGCCCTTCACCACCAGAATTGCTCCAGCTACAATACTGGCCAGGGCCCTGATTTCAGCAAATCCAATCGCTGGTGCGGCGTCAATAAGTACGACATCGTACCTGTTGGGCAATTGTTGCAGTAAGGCTGACATTCCTGGTAAAGACAGCAGTTCCACCGGATTGGGCGGCGGTGGGCCTCCGGGGAGCACCGCAAAGGTGGGAGTTTCCACGATGTACTCTACCGGGTTGTGTTGGCGGGATAATGCGGTGGATAGACCTTCCTGTTGGGTAAGATTTAACCTCAGGGCGACCTCAGGTTTGCGGAGGTTCCCGTCCACCACAATTACTCGATGGCCGTATTGGGAGAGGACGCGGGCCAGTTGTACCGTTACGGCGGTCTTACCCTCTCTCGGGACGGCACTGGTGACCAACAAAGAGAGGCTCCCGTGGCTCAGCGGGCCGGACAGACTGGCGCCAACCAATTGCATCGCCTCGGAAAAGATCAATGAATCTTGCTCCACCGCCGATGTCCGGCTTGATTTTCGGGACCTCCTGACTCTGGGAATCACACCAAGGATGGTCATCCCCAGGCGGTTACGCAATTGGGCCGGGCTGCCGGCAGTTTGACTGATCTGGGCTTTGAGGAGGACCGCCAGGCAACCCAGCAGCAGTCCGGCCACGCCTCCCAGCGGCAATTGCACGCTGGAGAAAAAGGTGCCGCCGCTGGTGGTCGCAGCGATCGAAACTGGGGAGTCCACCAGGGTGATGCCGGTGTCCTGAGGCTGGAGCAGGGAAAGTTCC
Source organism: Dehalococcoidia bacterium (assembly GCA_035714945.1). Lineage (GTDB taxonomy): Bacteria > Chloroflexota > Dehalococcoidia > Lucifugimonadales > UBA3495 > Casp-Chloro-G3. The sequence goes on from DASTLM010000215.1 coordinate 3,180, forward strand.
AGCTCTGCCTTGAGCTTTTGCAACTCGAAGTACCTGATTCCCCGTGCTTCTCGAAGCTGCTGGAGTTCCGATGAGAGACTCGTAGCCCGGTCCCGGGACAGCCGAATATTCTCGGCTTCGGCGGCCAATTGTCCGTAGCGATTGGGACTAATCTCGGTATTCTGGATTGCCGTCAGGTCATCAAAGACCAGGCTCAGGATCGCGATCCCGCCATCGGTCTGCTGTTTGAACTGCTCAGCGGCCAGTGACAGCTGGTCGAAATCCGTCAGTACCAGCCCGGACTCGGCCGATTCAGCGGCCGATTCAGCAGCCGACTGAAGCCTGGTGATTGCGGTTTGCAGACGGAAGGTGACCGCACTTAACGCTCCGGCTTGCTGGCCCATCGGGTTCTCAGAAGCGAGGCTGGCCAGGCGACCGGACAATACCTGGATATTGGCGTAGGCCCGGTTCAATCTTTCGGACAAAGCCCCCAGTTCTCCCGACAAAAGGGGGTCCAGACTGCCTTGGTTCAGCGAAGCCAATTGCCTGGATGCAATATCCAGGGACTGTTCCACGCCCAGGATGATTTCATATGCCTGGACCAAGGAACCTGTGTCCTTCTCCATGCTGGGGTCATCAATGGTAGGCTGCAAAATACCCAGGATCGCGGAAAGGGCTTCCGCATTTGCCTGAACCCGGTCGCCAACTGAGCCCAGACTATCCAGCGTGGCTACTACGGTCAGCCCGGTTGATCTGCCGGTCAGGCGGGTTGATACCGCCACTATCTCAGTTTGTATGGAGGTCAGGCGATTTGTTGCGCTGCCCAGCCTGGCTTGCAGCAAAGGATCGTTGATCCCCGGTGCCACGCTGCGTAAGGAGCTGGCGGCAACTCCGAGAGTCAACGCAGACTTTTCCAGTTCAATACCCGACCGGGCGGCGATATCCTCTTCTCGCAGGGGGTCACCGTTGGACTCAAATCGCCGGAATCCATTGGATACTGTGACCAGGCCCTGGCTGCTCTCGCGAATCCAACTCAGGGATATGCTCAGGTCTTGGCTAAGGGTTGACGTATCGGCGGCGGTGTCGAGGGCGGCTGACAGCAGGTCAATCTGTTTGATCGCCGTCCTGATGTCCCCTTCAGCAGCGGCGATTTTGCCGATGTCTGCGCCGTTGAAATCTTCCGACTGGCCCCGTTCCCGTAACCTTTTGAGGTCTGACGCGGCGGTTTCCAGACCCAGGGTTTGGGAAAGGATCTGGCCCCGCAGAATTAACCGCTCACTTTGGGTAAAGCCCTTACCTTCCAAAGCACTCTGCAATCTGACGGTCAAAGCCCGCAAATCATCGGTTACCGTCTCAACGTACGAAACGATGGAATTGATTTCCCGGGATGCCACGGCGGTGCTCGACCGGACTGATGCCAGTTGGGTGGGGACTCTACGCAGGACCAGCTGAGCGTCGTTGGACCGGTCAATGGCCAGATTGAACGCCCGGGAGGGGTCCAGGTTCCTGATATCACCGCGGATGTCACTGATCTGATCATAGACCAAGTTCAAATCTTTGGCAGTCCTCTCCAATCTGGCAGCCTGCAGGGTGAGGGGATCATCAGTGGCCGATTCCGACGCCTGGGGGCCTCCATTGATCGCGCTACCAATTTCGCCGGACGTGCCCTGGAGGTTCTGGGCTATGGTGCTCAGTTCATTGGCTGCCCGATCGATTTTGGGGATCTCCTGCTTTATCGAAAGGTCCACCGTCCCTGGATTCTGCTGACCCTGCAACTCAGTAAGTACCTGATGGCTTTTCTCCACCGACCGGGATATCGCAGCCAACTCCGAGCCCAGGGTGGGCAGGAGCGCCGCCAGCTGGTTATTCGCCGGCCCGCTAATCTGCTCAACGCCGGCCAATTCGGCCACTATGACGCTCAGCGCGTCTTCGATTGCCCCGAATTGGGCCTCCTTCACATAGTCAATATAGGCCTCGACAATTGCGTTCGCTTTATGCTGCGCGTTTACTGGACTATTCGCCTGGGCCCTTATTTCGAGCAGATTGGTGTTCAATACCGCTCTCACCGAAATGTCCCTCTGTAGCTGGGCGACCTGCAGCGCAATGACTTCAGGCGGGTTGCTCACCGAATCCGGTTGCAGCTTGAATAAGGCCCGCTCCATCACGTTTCGGCTGCCGATGAGCTGAATCTCGGTGTTGAGGCTTCGATCGGAAGTTAGTACCGACGATGCATTTCCCAGGGCGGCCGGCGCGCTGACCGCCTCAACTTTGACCGTAGCCGTGGCTCGATAAGTCGGAGTGGGTTCGGGCTGTAACCCGGTGAACACGATCACTCCCATAATGGCGACCAGGGCAGTGAGCAAAATTACCCATTTCCCCTTCCAGAGCAGTCTGCTGTAGTGACTTAAATCGAGTCCTTGTTGTTCCATTAGATTATGACCTCACAAACCTTCCAGGTAAGGGTTCCCAGTAAGGATTCAAGTCTCTCTCCTGACAGTTTATCAAAAAACAAAGCTTCCGACGACCAAGCTTCCGACTTGATGCACCGCAGGCTAGGTCCGGTCAATATCTGATCCGCGCGGCTCAGGACTATAATCTGTCCCGATGTCTGCGGACGGTCAATGGTGACTGCGCCGCCACCCCGGCCGAAGCGGGCGCAACTGGCACCAGGCCTTATTTGCGCCCGCTAATCTCCGGCCCGGGATGATTCCGGAAAAATCTCTATCGGGTTGCCATAATCTGATTCGCTGCTGGCTCCCCAATTGCGGCCGGAGCGCGGCCGTTCAACCACCAGGCATCGCCGGCTACGTGGTACTCAACGTCAGTGCCGGTGAAG
>DASTLM010000216.1:0-3298 GCA_035714945.1 Dehalococcoidia bacterium
GGTTCAGCGGCGCGGCCACCAGAAAGAAGGCGACGCCAAATATCTGATAGGCAGCCCGCCAGCCCAGGGTAGAGGCAATAACCTGCGCTACTGGTGTCACAATGGCCTGGCCGGCCGGATTGCCCGAGTCGGCCATACCCAGCACGATGCCCTTGGAGCGGGGAAACCAGGGCGCCAGCGTAGCTGTGGCGGAAAAGGAGGAAACCATGGTCTGGCCCAGGGTACCAAAGACGCTGTAAAAGATGAACAATTGCCAGATGTCGCCAACGAAGCTGCTGGCCACCCAGCCAAACAGGATCAATGCCCCGGCCAGGGGGAACATGACCCGCGGCCCGAATCGGTCCAGCAGCCGGCCCAGCACGGGAGTGGAGAAGACCCCCACCAGCCCAGCGACCGAGAATATGGCCGAGGTGAGGGTGAGACTGCCGCCGAAACTCTGGTGCAGGGCCACCAGGAACACCGGCTGGCTGTTCTTGGCCCCACCCTCGACGGTCAGATTGGTAAACGTCAGTCCGAAGATGACCCAGCCGTAGTGCAGCTTGCGCTTGACCGGGGCGCGGGGCGGCGGTGGTTGGGCGGCTGCTTCTGCCATTACCGGGACCCTTCTATCCGGTCCTGAACCCGTCCGGCGTTCCCCTCAGCTCCTTGGAACCCGCTGATCGGGAACCCGCTGATCGGGAACCCGCTGATCGCGCCGACGTCACGGGAATATTCAAAGGTCGCCCCCTGCCCATCTGCCGATTATCGCCACAAAGTCGATTCTCCGCTATTTTACGGCCTGTATATACTGAATTGGTATAATAGCTCGCGCCGTACCGGGTGGCTCTATCTTCAGTACAACCCATTTGATCTGGGGAATCCCGGCCAAGATTAGACGGTTTAGCCAATATTGTAGTCTATCCAGGAGCAGGTCATGAAAAGGCACTTCTTGAAGTTCCTGAGCCTTGCCCTTATGGGGGCAGCGCTATCCATCTGGTCCATCGCATGTGATACCGCTTTGATTCCCACGGCTACGCCAGTGCTGACTCCCACCCCCACGGCGGCGGCGCCACTGGCTCCCACTCCCACGGCGGCGCCAGCACTGGCTCCCATCTTAACCGGGACCCCGGCTGCTACTGCCACCCCCACGGCCGCGCCGGCATTGGCTCCCACCTTGACCGAGACGCCGGCACTGGCTCCCACTACCACCGCGACGCCAGCACTGGCTCCCACTCCGACGGCGGTACCAGCACTGGCTCCCAACTTGAACGGGACCCCGGTTGCTAATCCCACCGCCACGGCGACCAATTTCAATCCTGACCTGGTGGTTCTGGCTGTCATCGGCTCTTCGGAGACCATCACCGTGAAAACTGTAGGGGTCGATCCTGGGGCTCAAAGGGTGCAGATCATCATCCAGCATTCAGCCGAGCTACAGGTCTCGTCACCAGCCTGCGCTGGGATATTTACCGGCGGCACAGAACTGGGGCCAGCCCTGGTGACTGGCGGCACGGCAATTGGTTGTGTCTTGTTTGCCGGGCAGGTGAGTGGCCCGACGGGTGTGGCGATGACCTTCGAGCTAACCCGCATCGGGAACTTCAATACCGATCAGATAGTTGCCTTCGGTCTTGGTGAGCCGCTGGGGACGATCTACTCTGACAGTGGCAACACCATTGACCCGGGTATTACCAACCAGCTTATCGTCAGGCCAGGGTCCCGATAGGTGCTCGCGGGTTGAAGCGTGGCGCTTTTGACCTGCCAACTCCCCAGCCCGCTGCTCCAGCTCGGTGGTGTTTATCCCGGCATCGGCCAGGAGCCACAATATCGTCGCAAGGGGGCTGTCGGATTTTGCCTACGGGTCTGGCATAAAAGCCGACCGGGGAATTGCGACCCTCCTTTCTGGTATAAGTTCCAGGGGCCAAGGCACCCTTAGGGGAAACGGCTACCGGCTCTTTAATAACTGAGCTTTCCCTGGTTCCTGTCAGGAATCCTTGATAGGGTAAAAGGTTCAAGGTCAGGACCTCCGGTTCTGCATTTTGCCGTCTCACGGGACGGTGGGCCGTTGTCAACCGGCCCGGAAGCCCTGGCAGACTCTTCTGCTGAGGGCAAGCCGCCTGCTTTAGCTGGCGGTAGTTGACTGGTTGCCCACTGCCAGTTCTCAAAACCGAGCAGTTTGTTGCCCATTCATACCCAACTGGCTGGTTGGCCAGATTCATGAGACATAGTCCACCTCTTTTGGTCCGGTCCTGGCGCCGAGGCTGAATCAGCCTGCCGCTGATACTGTCATAACTTCCTCACCAATCCTTCACGAATCCTTCACGCCAATAAATACAGATTCCACGTTCTTTTGATGTCCCTCGACCAGGATAGCTTTGTTTCTACGGGGATTATCCTGATTTGACAAGCGAAATGGAGATGCAGGGATGACATTGACGAACGTTCTGGTTGGAATTGCGGTCCTGGCTCTGCTGGCGCTGGTAGGCCTGGCTTCGGTGGCGACCATCGGCATTATGAGACTCACAACTTCTCAGTCGGCCGCTGGGAGTTCTACCGGCATGATGTGGGGTCCCGGGGGCCAAATGGGCGGCTACGGCACCATGATGGGGCCTGGCCTGATGGGACCGGGAATGATGGGACCAGGGTCTGGCGCGTCCACCGATGTAGCCACACTCTCGTTAGAGAACTCGGAGGCGGCCCTTGAATCCTATTTGACCAGCCTGGGCGACGACAACCTGGTTTTGAAGGAGGTCATGGTATTTAGCAACCATGCCTACGCCCAGGTGGAGGAGCGGAGCTCTGGTATCGGCGCCTTTGAAGTGTTGATTGACTCGGCGACTCTGGCGGTTACTCCGGAGCCAGGTCCCAACATGATGTGGAACCTCAAATACGGGCCCATGGCCAGCATGGGGATGGGGGGCGGCGGCTATCCGGATGCTTCAGCCCAGATGCCGGTGAGTGCTGAGGAGGCGGTCCGGGCTGCCCAGAGCTACCTGGAGGTGTACGAGCCAGGAACTGCAGCAGATGAACACGCCGACCCCTTCTACGGCTACTACACTGTCCACATCTTGAAAGATGGACGGACCGAAGGAATGTTGAGTGTCAACGGCTATACCCGGCAAGTGTTGCTACACACCTGGCACGGCGACTTCGTAGAAATGACGGAATCTGACCACAGCTAACCGGGACCGGAGGCCCGACGCAAGAGGTACCAGGCAGAGATGGAGCGCCTCGAAATTCAGAGTCAGCAGTTAAGAGTATTAAATTGTAATGGTTACCGGCTTACCAGATCACCATTAAGTTTCCCGCCGCTTGTCCGATCGGT
>DASTLM010000217.1:0-5911 GCA_035714945.1 Dehalococcoidia bacterium
GTCTTCGCTGGCCTGCTGCCTAGATTTGGCGCCACCGGGGCCATGGTCGTCAGTGGGCTGATTTTCAGCGCGTTCCACCTCGCCCCCGGCGTGCTGATGCCGATATTCATTACCGGATTTCTGCTGGCCTGGCTGTATCGACGGACGGGGTCCCTCTGGCCTTGCATCGCTGCCCACGCTGGGCAGAACGCCATTGCCCTGGCCATCACCCTGCGGGGATTATAGACGGGGATTATAGACAATGCACGCTGGCTGATATACATTGGGCAGGTGCCTGGATCGGGACACCCATCCGGCGGAACACCCATCCGGCGGAACACCCATCCGGAAAGTATCCAATCACTGAGGATTACCTGGAACATAATCAGGAAAATGGCCCGGAACATGACTAGGGACAGGTTAAAAGAGAGGTTTGCTGTGATCAAGGGCGAAGAACGCAGCGGCCTGATCGTCTTTCTCACCGCTGGCTTTCCGGATCTGACGGTGACCAGAGAGCTGGTTCCGGCGTTGGTCGCCGCTGGGGCTGATGCCGTGGAGTTCGGGGTGCCCTTTAGCGATCCAATCGGCGAAGGGCCGACGATTCAAGAGTCCACCTTTCGCGCTCTGGAACAGGGGGTCACCCTGCAGGACTGTCTTGACCTGGTTGCCGACCTCCGGGAGCGGGTGCCGGAAACACCCCTGATCCTGATGAGTTACTACAACCCAATTTACAGCTATGGCCTGGTCAGATTTGCCAATGCATCTCAAAGAGTGGGAGTTGACGGCCTGGTTGTGGTGGACCTGCCCCATGCCGAAGTGGTGCCGCTGGCTGATGTTTGCGCGCCGCTGGGCATTCACATTATTCCGTTGCTGGCACCCACCAGCACCGACGCCAGCATCAAAGCGTCAGTGTCCAACGCTGGGGGGTTTGTCTATTGTATTGGTCTGACCGGCGTGACCGGCGCCAGAGAGCAGTTATCCCAACGTAGCTTTGACCTCCTGCGCCGGGTGCGTCCTCATACGCAATTGCCGCTGGCGGTGGGATTTGGCATCTCCCGGCGCGACCACGTTGAGGAAGTCTGCCGCCAGGCGGAAGCGGCAGTGGTGGGTAGCGCCCTGATCCGAGTAATGCTAGAATCCCCCCGAGACCAGCTGATCGCCAGTGCCAGCGCCCTGGTCGCGGAACTGGCCGGGATGCCATTTCCGGTAAAGGGAGGGACTGCCTGATGCTGGTATGCCGAGGAATCCGGGGGGCCACTACCACCGGAGAAAACACCGATGCCGCAATCTACGCCGCCACCAGGGAGCTACTAGCGCAGCTTATCGAGGCCAACCAGGTTGTGGAAGAAAATGTGGCGGCGGCTTACTTTACCGTCACCACCGATTTGAACGCTGCCTATCCGGCCGCCGCGGCCCGACAATTGGGCTGGAACACGACGGCGTTAATGTGCTCCACCGAAATCCCCGTCCCCGGCAGCCTGCCCCGTTGCATCAGGGTGATGGTGCTGTACAACACCGACAAATCCCAGCGGGAGATGGTGAACATCTACCTGAACGGGACCGATGCCTTGCGGAAGCAAGGGGTCGAGTCAATCTAGGACCACGGCCGCTATCGGCCCTGCCAGGTAGTCCGCCAGTTCATACTTGATTTTCGCCGGAGGCCAGTTCGTCCTCAAACTGGACCAATTCCTCGGCGTACCGCAAGACCTGTTCCTGCCGATGGGGGTCAACCTCCCGGCTTTCCAGGTACAGCCGCACCGCCTGAATTGGTTGCAGCCCTTCGGCCACATCCCTCCCCAGACGGGTGCGGCGGGAGCCGGCCAGTTCGCGACTGATGGCCGCGATGTAATGTGCGCCGTCAAGGGCCTGCCGGATGTCCGGGTCCCGCAGGTGAGGTTCCAACTCCGAGGGAAGGCTGATGCGCACCCGTACTATTGCGCCGATCACGTTATTTCTGGCGATGGCTCGAATCACCGCACCAGTGGGATCAAGTTCACCGGAGTCGATTCTTACGTCCACCGTCACGAAAGGGCGGGCGCCCACGGGATGGAACTGGAAGTTGACCATCCGCTGGCCCTGGGGCGCTGACGGGTCGATATCCACGATGCAGAAGCCCTTCTGGTCGGCCTCTTCGCTGAAGTCCACTGGCTGAAGGCTGCCCGAGTACACCACCATTGGCGGGTCCGAGCGCAGCACCTGGTGTTTGTGGATGTGTCCCAGTGCCACATACTCCAGCTGGGGTTGATGCACTGCGCTGACCAGCAGGATGTGGTCCTGGCCCAACATCATCGACCTTTCCGTGCCGACGGTGGCTCCGCTGATGGTGGCATGAGCGGTGAGAATCGCTGGGACCTCCGGGTCGAGGTTCCTGACCCGGTCTTCGATGGCTGCCGTCATGCGGCCTTCGATCTCCTGGCGGACTTCGTCAATGGACAACCCCCGCGAGTCTTCCCGACTGAGGATCCCGCCCCGTCGAGGCCAGGGCACCGCCACAATCTGGAGCGGCCCGCTCCTGGTGCTGACGGTGTAGGTCTGGAGGCGGTCGCCGATGTGTACGTTGGGCACTTGCAAGGTGGGGAAGATATCCACCGCGGTGGCCCGGCTGGTGGCATTGGGCAGGTCGTGGTTGCCCACCAGCAAAAAGACCAGGATGCCCGCCTCGGTGAGATTGAGCAGCCGTTTGGCAAACTCCCGCTGGTGGGTCTGGGATGGGTCGCGGCCCTTATAGGCGTCCCCGGCCAACAGCACCAGGTCTACGTTCTCGGTCAGGGCAAACTCCACCACCTGGTCCAGCGAGGCCAGAAAATCGCCCAGCCGCGTGGACAGGCCGGTGGCCGGGTCGATCCGCCCGTAGTTCTCTACGCCGATGTGCAGGTCAGAAAAGTGCAGGATGCGCATGGTGAACGCCCCAGATGGTCCTGAACCAATCATATAATATCACGGGTCAATATTAACCTGACGATGAAGATCCAGGAAGCTCAAAATGAAGCTCAGGAAGCTCAAAATGAAGCTCAAAATGACGTTAAGAAAATGACGTTAAGAATCCGAACTCTGGTTGACTGGGAAAGCTGAGTTGCAACTCCTCAGGTGTAACTCTGTAACTCGATGAAGCGAATTGGTCGATATCCCCTGCCGTTCTCGAACTTGGTGCGGCTACGTTGACAATCCCCCCCAACCTACCTAGAATCGGTACTGGGACACGACATTCACCAGGATTCTACAGGTAAGCTGCGATATGACCATCGTTAAGCAATTATATTCACTCCAGGAGCTTGATCTGGCTTTGGACCTGATTAGAAGCCAGAAAGCGGTGGCGGAGAAAGAGCTGACCGCCCGGCTGGCGCTGGAGAAAATTGAACGGTCCCTGGAAGAAGACCGCCGGCGGCTGGAGGAGATTCAAAGCAGTCACCGGATGCAGCAAATAGAAGCGGAAGTTCTGCGCCAACGTTCCAGCGCGCTGGATGGACAGCTTTACAGCGGTGAAGTCGCCAACCCCCGGGACCTGCCCTCCCTGCAGTTGGAGGCAAGCAACGTAAAAGCTCAGGTCGACCAGAAAGAAATTCTACTCCTGGAGTTGTCGGTGCGGGCAGAAGATACCCGCCACCGGATTGCCGATCTGGGAAAAGAGTTGGCCGAAGTGCAAGAAGCCTGGAAGCTCCGCCAGGCCTACCTGAACGAGCAGGTCGCCTCGTTGACCGCCGAAGAGCAGGAATTGTCGGCGCAGCGAAGCCAACTGGCCCAGACCCTGGACCAATCAGAAGTTCACAAGTACGACGCGCTGCGCCGGAGCAAGGGCGGCACCGCGGTGGCCAGGGTAGAACGAGGCCTCTGCCAGTCCTGCCGGATGTCGCTGCCCAGCCAGCACCTGCAACGGGCGCGGGCTGGTCGGCAGACGGTAAACTGCAGTAGCTGCGGTCGCATGCTGCTCTTTCTAGGTTAGCCATCCTCTTTACCTGGCCACCATCGCTTGACCCCCCTCCGCCATTATGCTAGAGTGCCGCTGAGAGGGTCAGGCAGACCGGGTGACCGCCGTTCCGGCCAGTTCGGAAGGGAGGAAAGTCCGGGCTCCACTGGACGGGGTGCTGGGTAACTCCCAGGATTCTGCAGCGATGCGGAAGACGGAAAGTGGCACAGAAACATACCGCCATCGAGTTCATCCGTAAAGGCAAGGGAGCACTTGACGCGATGGGCGTGAAGTCGATGGTAAGGGCGAAATCGGACGGTAAGAGCGTCCGGTCGTCTGCGGTGACGCAGCGACGGCCAAACCCCACCTGGAGCAAGGCCGAATAGGGGGACAATGGGTGTCCGGCCCGTCCCCGGGTTGGCTGCTTGACCCCGATGGTAACATCGTACCACCTCGATATTATCGGGGCGGTTTCTGACGGTTCCGCCGCCAGAGGGCTAGACAGATGGTCACCACCCCAACATCTGCAAAGGGTTGGGATACAGAACCCGGCTTACAGGTCGGCTCGGCCCTCTCACTGTTGCTCAATCCACCCCCACCAATTATGATGAAATGCAATACTCGCCCGGGCGTTAATTTGCCTTCGGGAGGCCGATAAACATTAATGTACCTGGATTTGCATTCTCACTCGGTTTCCTCCGACGACTCCAGGGCCACCGTCGAGCAGTACGTAAAATGGATGCAGGTGTTGCGCAAGCGGGGCTACACCGTGGATGGCATTGTTCTAACCGAACACCGCAAGTTCGACTTCGACAAGGACTACTCGCAACTGGCCGCCGAGTACGGCGTTTTAATCCTCAAGGGTTCGGAGTTGGATACCCTCTACGGTCATTTCCTGGTTTACGGGGTTAACCAGGGCCTGACCGAAGACCTGGACTTTTCCAACGTGCGCCTGGACTCCCGGGAGTTGATGCGAGCCGCCCGACAGCACGGCGCGCTGGCTATCCCGGCCCATCCAGGACGCTTCGGCATCGGTCTGATGGACTACATGGAGCAGGGCGAGCGGTTTGAGGACGTCCATATTGTAGAACGACTCAATGGTGGCAGCCGCGCTGGCGAAAATGAGCGCGCTGCAGAGTTGTGTGCTCAGCAAGGTTATCTGGGCACCGGCGGCAGCGATGCCCATCTGGCCAGCCATATCTGCGCCTGCGTCACCGATTTTCCGGCGACTATACGTAACGAGCAGGAGCTGGTGGCAGCGCTCATTTCGGGAGAGTTCAAGCCGGTCCGCCTTGAGGAAACCAAAAACGGTTCGGTCTAGCCAGGAGTTCAATTCAAGTAGATTTATTCCAAGTAGATTTATTCAAGGAGCCCGATTCATGGTCATGGAACTGGAATACGACCGGTCGCTGTACGGCAAAGAGCATGAGGCCGGTCCCTTTGAAGTCACCAGGGAGATGATTCAGGCTTTCAGCCGGAGCATCGGCGAAACCGGCGCGGTGTTCAACGATGAGGCAGCGGCCCAAGCCGCCGGCTATCGCAGCGTCGTGGCGCCGCCGACTCTGTGCACGCTGTACGTGCGGCGGGTCGAGCTTCCCGACATAAACCTCAAGTTTGGCCGAACGCGCTTCCATGCTGGTCAGCGGGTGCAGGCCAGAGCCCCTATCCTCGCCGGCGACTTTCTGACTGCTTCGTCCCACCTGAAGGAAGTGTACCCCAAGACCGGCCGCAGTGGGACCATGGTGTTTATCGTTTGGGAGACCACCTTCCGCAACCAGAAGGGCGAGGTGGTGGCTGAGGTCCAGGAATCATACGCGGCGCGGGAGTAGTCCATGACCCAGCAGCAGATATTCTATTTTGAAGATGTGGAACTGGGCGACGAAATAGGCCCGTTGCAGAAGGTGGCGTCGGATGATGGGGTGGTCGAGTTTTGCCGGCTCTGGGGAAATCCAATGCCCAACCGGTTTACCGACGCGGAAATAGCCGCCAGGGCCAAACTCCCCGGCCCGATACTGCCCGGGGTGATGA
>DASTLM010000218.1:0-7994 GCA_035714945.1 Dehalococcoidia bacterium
GTTTCAAGTCTAGTGCTAGTCTTTCTCGAAAAACGCAGCGTCCCTTGAATCGACACCTCGTCCAACACTTGATCCGAGAGGACGTCATATTCCACGGTGTGGCCGGAGTTAATGGCAACCGACTTACCGGAGGTGGGCACCTGGCCGCTACTCCATAGGGTAGGGTCGGACCAAACACCGGATTTGACGCTGGATACGTCCGGGTCCCCGGCCGCCTCCAGGGGTTGAGCATCATGGCCCCTTGACGCCATGCCCATCAGCACGGCCAATGTTAGAACTAAAAATAGTGCGGTGCGGACCCTGGTAAATTTCAACTCTACACCTCCTGTATATAATTTCTGGCGATTGCAATTTAGCTGGCTTTATTGTCATCAATAATTTTGTAACACAAACGTTCTCACGATAATCTCACCATGATTCAAATCCACTTTCTATTAATTGTATTAAATGTCATTCTCTGATGTCTTGCTTCCATTGACATATGTTTGAGTCTCCTGATATCCTGACCATGTTTAGAAGAAGGAGTCGAGGGAACTGGTAGAACGCGACATTCATCAATAACAGTGATGAGAAATGCGGCTTTTGTCGTATCTCTCCTCCGTTCCGATGGCGGTCCCGGGATGGCATGTTCATTGCGGCATTTGGCAAGGCCTCCTTTGGTTAGATAATGGCTACCTCCGCTTTTCACCCATGAGACGGCAGTTCATCTCCAGGTGGCCTGGAGCCAGACCTGCTCCCCTGGCAAATCAAGCATTTCCATTCAGGTAGCCATTCTGGTTAAATTGTGGCTCCGCAAGTTAACAAGTTCCCCAATGGCTGCACCCCGGTTGGCTGGTCCAAACACCAGGCAGCCAGGGACCGGCGCATTCAGGGCGCATTCCGCCGGGAACTCAAAAATCCTTCCTCATCCTCAGTTCGTTTCCAGGCAGAGTTACCTGGCTTCTCCCGATTTCTACCTCCCCAATCCTGGCCGAAACTGACTTTTTGACCCTGGTCATCTATAACTAGACCAGGTTGCGCCAGTGAATTGGCTCGATCAGAGATATCAATGGCCGCTATTGCCGGAGTCAAGCAGCGTCGGAACTGGCGGGGTTGCTCCGCCGAAGCCGGCCCAATGTAGCCGCGTATAAAATGTAGCCGCGTATAATAGGACCGCCGAATCACGTCAAAGAAGTCCTGCGTAATCGTGGGACGACCGCCGGATTGGATAATGGCATTACCCCACGAATTGGGGCCCAGGGTGAAGACAAAAATAAAAGGGGGCTTGGCTGGCAAAGATGGCAAATTATCGAAGGACCATGGCCGAATCTAATGCTTTTAAGCCGGAGAAAAATGCGGAGAACTCCCATGGGGTGATTTCGATCATCACCCCGGTATACAACGAGGAAGAGAACATTCCCGAGCTGTACGACAACATCAAACTGGTGATGGAACAGTTGGGCAGGCCCTGGGAGTTGATCTTCGTCGATGACGGCAGCCGGGACCAGAGTCCCAAACTGATGGAGGCCATCAGTTTGAAGGATGGTCGGGTCAAATCCGTCGAATTGCGTCGCAATTTTGGACAAACGGCGGCCCTGGCGGCGGGAATCGATCACGCCCGGGGCTCCATAATCATCCCCATGGACGCTGACCTGCAGAATGATCCGACGGATATTCCCCGGCTGTTGGCCAAGCTGGAAGAAGGGTATGACATCGTCAGCGGCTGGAGAAAGTCCAGGAAGGACTCTCTGATCCGGACCTTTCCTTCGTTTCTGGCAAACAAACTGGCTTCCTGGGTAACGGGAGTAACTCTCCACGATTTTGGCTGTACGCTGAAGGCCTATCGGAGTGAGGTCCTGGAGGGAATCCAGCTGTACGGGGACCTCCACCGCTTTATCCCAGCCCTGGCCAGCTCAGTGGGCGCCCGGGTGGCGGAAATAGAGGTGAATCACCACCCCAGGAAGTTCGGCAAGTCCAAGTACGGGATTGCCCGTACCTTCAAGGTCCTCATTGACCTTCTGACCTTGAAGCTGTTGCTGGCTTACAACGCCCGGCCGATGCGTATATTTGGCGGGCTGGGATTTTTGATGATGAGCCTGGGTGCAATGTGTGGTATTGCTACGATTTTGATGAAGCTCCTGCTGGGTACCGACATGACGGGAAATCCTCTGCTGTTCATGACCGTTCTGGCCATACTCGGAGGAATTCAACTGACGGGGCTGGGGTTCCTGGGGGAAATTAATATGCGCACCTACTATGAGACCCAGCGAAAACCGATTTACGTCGTCCGGGAAGTTTTCTATCACCAGTCGGAGGAACTCCCGGAACTGTAGCCCGAGGGTGCGATGGGGCATTCCATGGCGCAAATCCAGTCGTCGGGCCATCAAGCCACGCTGGGGAGACCCAGACCTGGCCACGCGATAATAAAGGGGATAATGTCAACGATAACCTCGGAGCCGGTCCGCCATAAATTTCTTTACCATAAATTTATTTACTCGGAGACTGGCCGTATCCGGGCCCTGTTCTGGCCGGGCACGATTACGGCGGTTGTGATCGGGATAGGACTGGCCTACTGTATCTGGTACGGCCTGACCCAGAGAAGCGTTTCCGGCGACGATGGAATCTCCATTCTGGCCGCCCAGGGGATTCTGGAGCATGGATATCCGCGTTTGGCCTCGGGGTTCATTTACTACCGAGGCTTCATCCCCAACTATCTGGTAGCCGCGGCAATCTGGGCCCTGGGTCTGAACGACTTTGCCATCATGCTACCGAGCCTGCTCATGGCGGCGGGCTCATCAATCCTGGCCTACCTCTTTGCCCGGGACGTTCTGGGGCGCCCCCTGATCGGACTCCTCTCCGCAGCCCTGCTGCTAACTCTAGACGCTCAACTTTTTTACGCCTCCAGCCCCCGCATGTACATGGGGCTGCAGTTCTTCACCATCCTCGCGGCCTACAGCGGGTGGCGGGGATACATCCGGGGCGAGGTCAAGTTCCAGTGGGTTACCTTGATCGCCATAGCCGGTGCCTTCCTGAGCCAGGAACAGGGGGAGGCCATATTGGTGGCTGTTCCAGCGGCGATAATCGCCATCCGATGGTTCCAGGGGGAAAATCGGGTTCCCCTGAATTACTCCCTGCCGATATTCAGCCTGCTGGTCCTGTGGACCGCCGTAGGCTTTCTCCACTTCTTTCCCCTGCCGGATGGCCTGCCGGCCATCGCAGCCCATTCCGGAGCGGAGCGGGATGTAGTAGGCATAAACACGGATATCTACGTGTGGGCCAAGCATGTTGGGTGGCTGGAACGCACCGTACCCTTCGGGGTAATGCTATCGCCGGTGCTGGCCGTCCTATTGTTTCGAGCGTTCCGGGAGCGTCACACTCAGCAAGGCCAGAGTTTTATCTACGCCGCGACCATCCTGATCCTTTGCGCTCTGGCCATAGCCACCGTGATTCAGACCTCCCAGAGCCGGTTCTGGCTGTTCCTGGTCCCGATTTATGTCACGGTATTGTGGCTGGGTGTGTTTGAACTGGTCAAATACCTGAAGGAACCCCGGTCCGGTCAGGCCGTTCCTTTCTGGCGGAAGCGGTATCTGGTGGTCTCCGGCCTGGTGGGCTGGGCCATAATCGTGTTCTTCATTGTTCATTTCGCCTATTTCCGGCTGGCGTACCTGGAGTTGGTTGCGGAAGCCTATGGTTGGCCCTGTGCCAGCCCCACCGCCGAGTGCTCGATAGTCGTGAAAAACCAGTACGCCGCCTTGAAGCCGGTAGTGAAAGATACCGACTTGATTATCGCTTCCAATCCCTGGGTCACCAATTATTACCTGGGCCGGGTGGACGCCTACTATCGAGAAAGAATCGAAAACAAGACCTTCACAACCTTCGACAGTCCCACCGACGAATACCTGGGAATTTCTTTCGTGGACTCCCCGCAAAAAATTCGTGACCTGGCCAATTCCCAACGCCGGGTCTGGATATTATCAGATTTCAAGTCCCGGCTGTTTGTCAGCGAAGCTTCCCGGAATCTGGTGCAGGAGACCTTTGACATCTACGACGAAGGGACAGTAATGACGATATACGTCAATCATTTGACCGACTCAGATACCGGTCCATCCAGGTGACGCCATAATTGATCGGCGACCGCCCTGGCGCCGCTCCTCTAACAGGTTGCTGAAAAAGGGGAGTCCAGAGGGGCGAAGCCCTTTGGCAGGGGTCTGGGGGTGTCCCCCAGATACAATTTCCACCCCCTTCCTGGTCAGGAAGGGGGTAGGGGGATGGTCGAAAAGGATTTTTCAGCACCCTGCTAAGGGGACCACCCCGGTGAAGCGCACCGAGATGGCCCCCGATACGGGATTCGGCACATTTCATGCCGAATCCCGGAACCGGATCCAGGATCCGGATCAATGTTACCTTGACACTATCACCACCGAGTAGTTGCTGAGGGCTCCGGCAGCTCCCGCCGCCAGATTGCCCCCCAGAGCAATGGGTCCAGCGGCGAAATCTCTGGCGTAGAGTTTCAGCAACGTGTCGGTATTGTTCAGGGAACTGCCGGTGTTACTCCAACCCGCCAGCCAGGCAGGCAAGGATGTAGCCCGGGAGTCGTAGGCTACGTACACCGTCACCTCCCGATCCACCGAGAAGGTCAGGATAGAGGCCCCGGATTGGGCCTTGTCGTCATTGGCGGTGCTCACATATACCGCGCCGTCGATCACCGCCGGAACGTTGCTGTAGGTATAGTCCCGGTCGATGTAGACCCGGTCTCCCAGTGACAGGTCTTGTCCCACCTGGTAAACCTTATTCGACGACACCGACAGGCCGGATATGACCACTGGGCCGCCGTCGGGAGTCCCATCCTCGGCGGGTCCGCCGGTGGAGGTCCCGTTCCCCACGATGACCAGCGTATAGTTGCTGGCGGCGCCCTCGGCGCCGGAGGCCAGGTTGCCGCCCAGCGTGACCGGGCCAGCCACGAAATCCTTCGAGTAGAGGTCCAGGGCTACGTCGGTGTTGTCCAGGGTCTGGCCGGCGTCGGTCCAGGCCCTCAGCCAGCCGGGCAGAGCCCCGGCCCGGGAGTCGTAGGCCACGTACACCGTCACATCCTGATTCACGGAGAAGGTCAGGAAGGATGGTTCCGACCGGGTCTTGTCCTCGTTGGCGGTAATCACATATAGGGCGCTATCAATTTCCGCCGGTACGTTGGTGTAGGTATAGTCCCGGTCGATGTAGACCAGGTCCCCCCCGGACAGGCCCTCTCCCACCCGGTAAGCCTGGTTGGACAGCGCCGACAGGCCGGCAACGGCCAGGGCGCCTCCGCTGGGGTTTTCCTGCCCGACGGGACCGTCATCGGGGGTTTCTTCCCCGGCCGGACCGCCGCCGGCAGTTCCATGCCCAATGATGACGACCGTGTAACTGCTGCTGGCTCCGGCGGCACCGGAAGCCAGGTTGCCGCCCAGCGTGATTGGGCCGGCCGCAAAATCCCTGGAGTAGAGGTCCAGGGCCACGTCGGTGCTGTCAAGAATCTGTCCGACATCAGTCCAGCCGCTCAGCCAACCGGGTAGACCGCTGGCCCGGGAGTCGTAGGCCACGTACACCGTCACATCCTGATTGACGCTGAAGGACAGGAAATTCTGCTGGGTGGCCTTCTTGTCGTCGTTGGCGGTCTGGATGTAAAGGGCGTCCTGGAGGCTGCCGGGTACGCTGGTGAAGGTGAAGGAGCGGTCGATGTAGACCCTGGCCCCGGATTTCAGGCCTGCGTTCACCACTTCATAGGCCTTGCCCGAGGATACCGCCAGGTCGGACACCACCAGGCCATCGCCAGGCGCCGGAGTCTTCGGGGCCGGGCTGACGGTGACGGTGAGATCATCAGAACGCGAGAGCTCCCCGTCGTTGGCGGTGAGCCGCAGAAGGTAGGTACCGCTTCGTGAGAAGCTGGCGGTGGTGTCCACCGCCGAGGAGTCACCGAAAATTACCGTGCCCTCTCCGCTGACCTCGCTCCAGGAGGTCGCGACCTGAGACGGCGGCCGGGGCAGGCCATCATCGCTGACCGTGCCCCGCAAAGCTGCCGCGGCAGGCAGGGTAACGGCCTGATTGGGACCCGTGTTAACCGTGGGCGGGGTATTGGGGGTATTGGGTGAAGGGCTGCCGGTGGTTTCCCCCGGCCCCATCCCATCGGGAATTGCGGAGTCCCGGGTCAGCACTATCTTGTCCAGCCAGGGCTCCTCGGACCCCCGTTTGACAATGGATATGGTATGAGTTCCCGCGCTGGCCAGGTCAATGGTTACCGGCCCCACATGAGTTTCATCGGGACCGCCTTTCCACTCCGGCCTCCAGAACCAGGTAGTACCCTTCCTGAGATAAATATCGCCAAAGCCCGCTTGAGGATGGTCTGCGGGCGCAACCTGACGTATTCCGTCCACTTCCAGTAAAAGACCGTTCATTTCGTGATCATGGGCCTGGGAGCGTATCCAGAAATACCAGCGCCCGGCCTGGACGAAGCTGACTTCAAAGTCCAGATGGCCGCTGTCTCCCACCTGCATGGCTTTGCCGCCGGAGGCGTCGCTGATGGTGAGCTCCGAGTACCCGGACTGAGCAGTGTAATGCTCTGCTTCCACCGCAACCACGCCGTTTTGCTCGATAATGCAAGGCATGGCCCCTGCCGGCTGACCCTGGCAGTCCCCGCTGTCCGTCGCTGTGACCTGAATTGATACTCGGGCGACATTGGAGTCGACCAGGCCGTCGTTCACCTGCCAGGTGAAGCTGTCGGCGCCAACGAAACCCGGGTTGGGGGTGTAGAACCGGTCATTGTCCGTCCCGGTAAGAGTCCCATGGGCCGGCTGCTGGACAATGGTGATGCTGGAGGGTCCGGGTCCGTCCGGGTCAATTTGTACCAACTGAATGTAGATGGTACTGTCCCTGGCCGTGCTCACACTCCGGTCCGGCGCTACCGGCGGCACATTAGCCCCCGGCGCCTTTACGCTCAGGCTGAAGGTGACCACCTCGGAATTGGCCTTACCATCGTTGACCTGCCACCGGAAACCGTCGGGGCCGGTGTAACCCGCCGCCGGGGTGTACCGGCGGCCGGCTCCGGTACCGGACAGGGTGCCGTGGGCCGGGGGCTGGTCGATGGTGAAGGTGTAGGGACCGGGACCATCCGGGTCCGTGTAGGCCAGGGTCAGGTCCCGCGGGGTGTCCACCGGAGTTTCCGCCGCCTGGGGACTCACCGTGGGGGCTACATTGCTGCCGGCGCCGCTGCGGCGCAGCACCAGGGCCCAATCGCTGCCGTCCGGCGCGGAGAAGGACCGGACGCCCCCGCCCGCCACCGACCCAATGGTCCTGGTGGACCCGTCGCGGGGGTTGAACCACTGGGCGCTGTAGCCGTTGCTGCTGGCGGACAGGTTCAGGTTGATGTTGCCCCCGTCGGGGAGGTACACCAGGTACGCCTCCCCAGCCTGGGCAAAGACGTAACCCTTTCCGCCCGTCAGTAGCGAGTTGCTGGGACGCATCTGCGGGAAGGGCAGGGATTCGACGACGCCCCGGGCCCGGGTCATGTCCTCAAAGTGCCGGCCAAAGTCGGTAAAGTTGCTCAGCGGCTGGGTCAACATTTCGAAGTTGGCCCCGCCGGTGTAGACCGACCAGACGATTTCCCGGGCCAGGTCCCGGGCACCGGTCCCCAGGGCGCCGGTCTCATCAAAGGAAATAGGGATGGTCCAACCCGAGTTTTCCACCTTCTGGAACCACTCGGCCGCCGCCGCGTTGTGGGGAGTATCGTTCTTCTGGAAGCTGGTCAGGCCAAAGCGGCGGTCTCCCACAAAGGAGTTCCAGTTACTCAACGACCCCTCGTTGTGTACCGTGATGGGGTGGTCGTAGGCGTCCAGGTCGCCGATCATCTGGGCAAAGCCCCTGGCCTGGGAGCTGTTGTAGTTTTCGTTGTACTCCTCGGCGATATTCCAGTAAAGGCCGTTGTAGTGGCCGAAGCGGGCGATGATCTCCCGGTAGTACATGGCCCGGTTGAAGCCGGTCCAGCC
>DASTLM010000219.1:0-3867 GCA_035714945.1 Dehalococcoidia bacterium
GCACCGACTGGAACGCGCCGATGGGACGCCCGAAGGCGACCCGATTTTTGGCGTAGTCGATCGCCATTTCAATGTCTTTGCGGGCCGCCCCGACCATTTGCGCGCACAACAGGACGGTGGCCCGGTCCAGCATGGTCTGGGCTACCGGCCATCCCTGGTGCAGTCCACCCACCAGGTTGGCTCTGGGAATTCGCACCTGCTGGAATTCAACCTTGCTCTGCTTGTCCTTGGCCAGGGTGACCAGGGGGGTGTGAGCGATGCCCGGGGTATCGGTGTTTACCAGAAACATAGAAATGCCCTGATTGTCCGCCGACGCCGGAGCGGTGCGGCAGGCTACCAGGCATTTCTCGGCGACGTTGAAGTTGTCCACGAACATCTTGGTGCCGTTGATGACATAGTGGTCGCCATCGGCCACGGCCTGGGTATTCACCGCTTCGGGCAGGAGGCGAGGGTCCGGTTCTTGAAATGCCCAGGTCATGATCAGACTGCCCTGGCTGACCCTGGGCAGGACCTCTTGACGCTGCCCCTCGCTGCCGTCCCTGGCGATGGTCAGCGCTGGGACGACCGTGCTGTGGAAGGGTACCGGAGCGATGGCCCGTCCCACCTCTTCCAGGATCAGAGCCAGGTAGGTCAGGGGCAGGCCCTGGCCGTCGTAGGCTTCGGGGATGGACATACCAAACCAGCCCAGTTGGGCCATCTTGTTCCACAGTTCCGGCGGGTAGCCCTGCTCGTCCTGCTCCATGTCCCGGGCCAACCGGGGAGGGCACTCGGCCGTCAGAAACTCCCGGGCCAGGTTTTTCACCATCTGTTCTTCTTCGCTGGGTAGTACATCCATAAGCGCTGATTAACCTGCGACGAATTCTTGAAAGTTACCCAGATCATCACCCCCGGGGCATTCCCAGCCCGCGGCGGGCGACCTGGTCGCGCATCACCTGGGAGCTTCCGTGATTGATGCCCGATTGAAAGGCGCCCATCAGGTTGTGGGCGAAGACTCCGCCCTCAATGTTGTCTTCGGAACTGCTCAGCAACTGGCCGTAGGAGCCCAGAATCTGCGCGATGGTCTCGGTGGTCTTGACGCCATGCTCCGGGGCCCAGACCTTTTCCGCCGAACCTTCGTAGGTGAAGGTCCCGCCCCGCTCCACCAGCGACATGCTGCGCATGGTCATCAAACGGCAGACCTGGGCCTCGATCCAGAGCTCCGCCAGCCGGTCACGGACTGCCGGGTCCCGGGACGGGCCATAGCCGCCCAGGTCGTTTTCTTTGACCCAATTGATGATGTCTTCGTCGCGCTGCACCGAGAGGAGGTACCGGCTGGCCCCGACCCGGTCCAGGTTGAGGCCCAGGGCGCCCACATACCAGCCGGAGTTTTCCTCGCCCAGCAGGCACGAAGCGGGTACGCGAACGTCTTCAAAGAAGACCTCGTTGGTGCGGCGGTCACCGTAGGTGGTCCGGCGGGGGGCCGGCGGGTCGTTCTGGATGGTCCACAAGGGCCGCACCGTGATGCCCGGTGTTTCCATCGGCACCAGGAATATGGAGATGCCCTTGTGACGGGGTGCGTCCGGGTCGGTGCGGGCCATCAGGTAGATGTGGCTGCCACTGTGGGCCCGGGTGGTGTACATCTTCTGGCCGTTAATCACGAAATCGTCGCCGTCGCGCACCGCGCGGCATTGGAGACCGGCCAGGTCGGCGCCGGCCTGAGGTTCGGTGAAGCCCAGGGCAAAAGAAATCTCGCCACGAATCAGTCCCGGCAGGAAGTATTTTTTCTGTTCCTCGGTGCCTGCCGCCAGAATCGCCGGTGCGCCACTGCCCGCGCCGCCGACTTCAACGCCAATGCGGCCGAACTCTTCCTCGACGATGTACTGGTCGATGCGGCTGCCACCCTGCCCTCCGTATTCCTTCGGCCAGCTGATACCGACCCAGCCCTGATCGGCAATTTTCTGGTACATCTGACGGGTCAAGGGGCCCCGGCTGCGCATCCCAGATTCTTCCAGCTCGGCGAGAATTTCCGGAGTCACGTTTTCGGCAATGAATTGCCGCACTTCTTCTCGAAGAGCTTCCTGTTCCGGCGTGTACGCGAAATCCATATAATGCCTCTCTATTACCGTGCGGCAGAGTGCCGAAAACCGTTGAGTCAAGCTTGCGAATAGCGATTCACGGTAGCGATTCACGCTGACATGTTCAGCTAGCTGGGGCCATTATAGTACCTGTGACCCCGGGTGTCACCAGCATAGCACCTGAAGGCCAACGTCGATCAAGTTTGCCGCGTTTGACAGACCTGGCCCTTCAAATCATAATACCAGGCGTCTCCAACGCCACTCTGGAACTGCGGGCCAGCGGCAAGTTTGTGTAGGCTTTCGTTAATTTTTGTGGTCCCAGTGGCCGGACGATGAACGGCCCCAATTCAGTTCTGCCCGCCAGTGACCTGGCCCTCTTCACCGACCTTTACCAACTGACCATGGCCCAGGCCTTCTACCAGCAGGGGATGTTCGCCCCGGCCACCTTCAGCCTGTTCATTCGCCAGTACCCGACCAACCGGGCTTATCTGGTTGCGGCCGGACTGGAGGACGTCCTGGACTATCTGGAAAACCTCCGCTTCGGCCCGGACAGCCTGGACTACCTGCGCTCCACCGGCATCTTTGAAGGCAATTTCCTGGAGTATCTCAAAAACCTTCGTTTCACTGGCAGCGTGCGGGCCATACCCGAAGGGCGCCTGTTCTTCGCCAATGAGCCGGTGCTGGAAGTCACAGCGCCCATCATCGAGGCCCAGATCGCCGAGACCTTGATCATCAACCAGGTCAATTGCCAGTCCCTACTGGCTACCAAAGCCGCTCGCTGCGTGTTGGCCGCGCAGGGGCGTCCCCTGGCCGACTTCGCCGCCCGCCGTACCCATGGTATTGACGCCGCCCGGCAAATGGCCCGCTGCAGCTATTTCGCTGGATTCCAGGCCACCAGCAACGTTCTGGCCTCCCAGCGGTACGGTATTCCCTCCTCGGGGACGATGGCCCACTCCTTCATTTCCAGCTTTGTCGCCGAGGTCGATGCCTTTCGGGCTTACGCCGGGTCTTTCCCCCATCGGGCGGTCTTACTGCTGGACACCTATGACACGGTCCAGGGGGCCTATCACGCCGTAACCGTGGCCAGGGAGTTGGAAGCCGCCGGGCACCGTCTGGTGGCGGTGCGGTTGGACTCCGGGGACCTGGCGGACTTGAGCCGTCAGGTGCGCCGGATTCTGGATGAGGCAAGTCTGAATTACGTGAATATCGTGGCCAGCGGCGGGTTGGACGAATACGAGATTGACACGCTGGTAAAGGCCGCCGCGCCCATCGACAGTTTCGGTGTCGGCACCCGGGTCGGGGTATCCGCGGACGCTCCCTGGTCGGACATGGCTTACAAGCTGGTGGCTTACGATGGACGTCCGGTGATGAAGCTAAGCGTCGACAAGTCTTCCCAGCCTGGCCCCAGGCAGGTGTTTCGGCTCCTCGATGCCGCCAGGAGATTCTCCCGGGACATCATCGCCGCCAGTGACGAAACTCTCCCCGGAGGAGAACCTCTGCTGGGGACGGTGCTGTCCGACGGCCGGCGCACTGCTCCCAGTCCTCCTCTGGATGAAATACGCCGGACCCTGGCCCAGGACTTCCAGCGTCTGGACGACCGTCACAAAGGTCTTTACAATCCACCTCACTATCCAGTAGCGGTCAGCGACCGGCTGCAACAACTTACGCAGCAAGTCCGCTCGACCATCGAAGAATCTCAGGGCAAATCATCTGAGGGCGGGGCCGCCGGATAGTTCGGGGCACCGGCAGTGGGGACTCCGGATGCTGCCGTTCAATGCAGGGGAGGTCAGGGCAAGCAGGAGGTCAGGGCAAG
>DASTLM010000220.1:0-4638 GCA_035714945.1 Dehalococcoidia bacterium
CAACGGCAAATTCATCATGGCAAGGACACCTCACGGTTGAGAGGACAGGGCAGAAACTCACGGAACCGGGCCTCTGTCATCCTTCAGAAAAGGGATAACACTTCCTGGGATGGATGTCTATTGCCTGGGGTAATGAATTTGAGCAGCCAAGCATGACTGAAGTCATCTTTCCAATACCATGGAAAGGGGACCTTCACCAAGCCCGGCCTCTCCACTCATTCTGCAGGAGGCCGTAGAGCAACGTATCCCACCAGCGGCCCTTGAAGTACTCGTTCTCTCTCAGGCGGCCCTCCAGCTTTAGCCCGACTTTTTCCAGGACCCGGGCGGAGGCGGCGTTGTCGGCGATGCACCAGGAAGAAATGCGATGCAGCCCCAATTCACGGAACCCAAGTTCTACTATCGCCAGGGCTGCCTCAGATGCATATCCCTGTCCCCAATGCTCTGGAGCAATTTCGTATCCAATGTCCGCCTCCCAAAATCTTCTGTCTTTAAGCCGGATTCCGCAGTTGCCGATTACCCGACTGGTGTCTGAGGGCAGAGTAACGGCCAGTTGAAACTTTCTTCTCGGTTGCTCCGCCTGCTGGTCTAGAAACATTCGCACAAATTCCTGGACTTCAGTGGCAGTGCGTTCAGTCCAGGGATAGAACTGGAGATAACGCGGGTCACGCTGGTACTCCAGGACGGCAGACCAGTCGTCAAACAGGAATTCTTTCAGGACGAGGCGATCAGTGACAATGTGCATAATAGTTAGCTGGCCTTATTCTAATTTACAGTTTTGGGGATTTTAGGCCCAGATACACGACCGATGTCCCAGGGTACAGTTGTGTTGTTATTCGTGCTGTGGGATTGTCCAGTAACCCTTACATCTCAAAGGATTATGAAACAGCGTTAAACCGTTTTGCACCTCATGCGGGGAACTGACATCTAAGGAATCGAATCTGTAGCTCTAGAGGTGTTTTATGCGAGGCTGGTTGATCTTCGCAGGCGCAGTCCTGTTTACCGCGGCTTGTGGCACGGCAACGCCGCCTACCGCTATCCCAACTCCTGAGCCGGCCCTGCCCGATACCAACGCGCAGGCTCTGATGGAGTATCTTCAGAACGTGAACTACCAGGATGGATGGCAATTGTGGCCCGGCAAGGGTGAGAAATACGAAGGACCACCACCTCATGGGATGCTTCTCACTACTTATCTGAATGATGCCGCGTTCAATGCCCTTGCGGGCAAGGCCGGGTCCTTTTCCGATGGAAGTATTGTAGTCAAGGAGAACTACACGCCTGATGGCGTGCTGGACGCTACCACGGTGATGTACAAGGTAGCCGGGTACAATTCTGAACACAATGACTGGTTCTGGACCAAGGTGAAAGCGGACGGAACAGTTGAGGCCGAAGGCCAGGTGGAAGGCTGCCAGGCCTGTCACAGCCAACAAAAGGACAACGATTACATCATGACGGGCTCAATAAAGTAGACACCGTTTTCTGTATCTTTCGACGATTGGCACCCCCTGTCCGCTGGCCCCAGGGGTATAATGGGCAGGTTAGCGGGTCACCTGGTCTTCGGCTTCGTTATTTGGGGGGGACGGCTGGGAAGTTGGCGCTTATCTTCGGAGGATACCTGGCTAGATTGGCGAGTCCGACACTTTTGGGGAGCTTATGATTGAGCACATCCATCCCACTATGAGGGACCAGCTTGAACGGAACATCGTAGCCAGACCGATTGGAGAGGGGGCAGTGCTTACAGTAATCGGTGCTGGGCCGGGGCAAAGGGGTCCGTGGCCCTTCGTTACTGGCATCTCCAATCCCCATCTGGACATGGTGGGACCTCCTTCCCAGTACCTGGCGGTGGCCGCCTGGGCTGCTTGAACGGTGGTTACCGTGGTAGGCGTGGCCTACCGAGGTCAGATTCCTCTTGAGGACATTATGGTCGATTTTCAGGTCGAACCCGTGGTGGGTCCTAATTCCATTGGGTTTGGCGTGAGGGAAGTGGTGACATTGAAAGGCCAACTCTCCGAGACAGAAAGGCTCCGGCTGCAGCGCGCCGCCCAGTATTGTCCCGTAGGCCAGGCCCTTACCAAAGGCTCCATGGAGATTGAGGATGAGGTGCAATGGAGTTCCGGTGAGGTAACATTGGCCCCACCCGCGCCAGCATCCCTTCAGCCGCTGGAGGGGGACATCCCGGCAATTATTCCCGGAGCGGTGCAGGGACATTACCTTCTCGATACCAAGGAATATGACGACAGTGGAGCTATGGTTCACGAAGGCGAAGTCAAGGTCTCCATCATCACTGAGAACCTGACCCGCTCCAGCCGCTGGACGCTAGTGGCGGGCCACAGCTCCCAGGGGTGGGTGCCGCCGCCTTTTCCGCTGGTGCAAGGTGCCTGGGCCGCATCGACGGTGGCTACCTTGAGCCGCCTTCTGCCATTACAGACGAGGGATGTCGATGGCCTGAGGGTGGAAATCACCCCGGTGGCCCGTGGAGGCAGAGGTCAGGCCCGGAGTAACGCCGCAGCGGGCATCGTAAGCCCCCGCCGGGCAATACGACGGATAGTAGTGCCCGGGAACCCGCGTACCTTTCCTGTTGAGGTAGTTCAGGCGGCGCTGCAGCGTGACCCCATATCTGTGGCATATCGAAGCGGCGGTGTGCTGCTGCATGAGGCAGTAGTAGTGGAGTAGCCCTGGTATGCCGGCCATGGGCTATGAGGCCGTTCACCGGCCACTTGCTCCTATTGAGCAGGTCATCTTTTCTGTATATCTTGGTCAAGGACCTGTATGGCTCAGGAATGAACATCGAAATGGATACGGAGGCCCAGGTAGTAACCAGTGGAGATAACTGCGCCCGGTGCGGCAAGAATCCGGCCCAGGGCAGGATGTTCTCGTTCAAGTCC
Source organism: Dehalococcoidia bacterium (assembly GCA_035714945.1). GTDB lineage: Bacteria > Chloroflexota > Dehalococcoidia > Lucifugimonadales > UBA3495 > Casp-Chloro-G3. The sequence goes on from DASTLM010000220.1 coordinate 2,883, forward strand.
GCTGGCAATGAGGTCGTATCGGCGGGCGCCAGCCAGGGAACAGAAATTACCAAATGCTTCCGTTGCGCGTTACGGCACCGGCCAATGCTCAAGCGGTCTTTAGCCGCCGCCCTGGTCGTCGGCACAGTGTTGACTCTCCTTAATCAGGGGGATGCCCTGCTCGCTGGGCATTGGAATAATGCCCTGTTCTGGAAGATTCCGTTGACCTACTGCGTGCCCATGTTAGTAGCTACTTATGGCGCCCTCACCAACAGCCGAAAGTAATTGCCAAACGGGGGTAAGGACTTGTGGCTGTGGTCATATAGTCCATTATTCAATTAGCCACCCAAGGAGGTCCGGCATGATGGCGGGAAAAGTAGGCTACTTGATCGCAATCTTTCTGGGAGTGCTGGTCCTGGCGGCCATCTTTATGCCTCAGGTGCGCCAGCTCTGGCTGAACTTGAGAGCGGAGACAGTCCAGGTCCCGGACGGGAGTGTTGTGGAGACTGGTCAAACTACCCTGGACCTACGCATTATCACCGTTCTGGGTAAAGACGGCATTCCGGCTATCCTCAATCCCCAGTTTGTCAATGTTGCTGAGGCTATGCCGCAAATGGAGCAATCGGAAAGGGTCCTGGGGGTGTCGATCAACGGAGACCATCGGGCCTATCCCCTGAACCTGCTCAGCCGCCACGAGATCGTCAACGACACGGTAGGAGAGGTGCCGGTTGCCGTGACCTGGTGACCTCTCTGCTTCACGGGCATTGTATATGCCCGCGAAATCGGCGGCACCACCCACACTTTTGGCGTATCCGGCAAGCTGATAATGAACGCACTGGTAATGTACGACCATCAGACGGACACTCTATGGAGCCAGTTCCTGAGCCGCGGAGTCCAGGGCCCATTATCCGGGACCCGGCTGGAGATAGTGCCTTCAGTCCAGACTACCTGGCAGCAGTGGCTGCAACTGCACCCCGACACCCTGGTGCTGGATAAAAGAGGCGGGTACCAGTTCGACTCCTACGAGGGCTACTATGCCGGCGGCTCAGCGGGAATCCTGGGCGAGTCCAACAAAGATGACCGACTCCCTGGCAAGGAACTGGTGCTGGGGGCGGTACACAACGACATGGCCAGGGCTTACCCCTTCGGGGCCATCGCCGGCCAGAGGGTAATCAATGACTCCTTCGGTGGCGACGCTGTGGTCATTGCGTTCGACGGGAGCTCCGAAACTGGAGCGATATTCAAGCGTACGGTGGACGGCCGCACGCTGACCTTCCGGGACGGGGGAGCCAACGACCTTGGAGTAATGCTGATCAGGGACCAGGAAACCGGCAGTTCCTGGCAGGCCTTCACCGGCCAGGCCATCGACGGGCCAATGGCGGGCCAGGTGCTGGACCGGCTGCCATCACACTACTCCTTCTGGTTCGCCTGGAGCGACTTCCACCCCAATACCGAGCTTTTTGGGTCTGGCTAAGGAAATCTCCCCTTGGTGAAGGCAATTCTCCCGCCCCTGGTGGGAGGGGGTTAGATTGCCCTTGTTGGGACGCCATCCCGTATGCTCACTGAGCGGCAGCAGCCTCCTGAGCCAGCATCTGGTCGGTAATTTGTCCCAAGGTGTCCCGGTTCAAAGCTCCCGACCAGCGCCGGAACACTCCACCCTTGGAGTCGATAAATACGGTGGTAGGCATGCTCAGCACCTGGTAGTCGCGCATGATGCTGCGTTTGTTGGTTGAACCTGCTGGATAAGTGATGCCAAGTTCGTCCAGCAGGTTCTGAG
>DASTLM010000221.1:0-2619 GCA_035714945.1 Dehalococcoidia bacterium
CCATCAAGCAGCGGTATGGGAAAGATCGGACCGAATCCGGGAATGGGGATTGACCCTAATGCGAAGGGTCCGATCAGCACACCGACGCCCAATTCAGCCAACACCGGCGGCAGTTTCAGGTAGCGCGAGGCCAGCTCGCCGGAAATTTTGGCCGCAATGAGGATGACCGCTACCTGGATGAGGAGGTCGATGATTATCTGGGTAACCCCGCCCTCCCCGGCGAGGAGAAGGGAAGGGGCCACCGACAGAACGTATAAATGCTCAAGCATCATTGATGGTGGCGGGGATGGTAGCGGGGATGGTGGCAGGCGTAATCAAGCATCGCCAGGAGATTATACCATGGGTCCACAGCTGGCGGCAGATGCCCGCCCCGCCATTTTTTCTTGACAACAAATAGGGCCTTTGTTAACATCAGCCATGCTCGTCATTGGCAAAATTTGTGACTCCTCTCTTTAGTGTCCCTGATTTTCGCGCGTCCCTGAATATTTGCGCGTCCTTAATATTTGGAGGTAATCAAGACCGTGCCTTTTGTCAGCGGATTGAAATGCCGTGAGTGCAGTCGGGAGTATCCGGCCGAGGCCCTGAACGTTTGCGATTTCTGCTTCGGGCCATTGGAGGTGGAGTACGATTACAACGCCATTTCCGAGGTCATCAGCACCGATAGGATTTCCCGGGGTTCGCAGAGCATCTGGCGCTATCATGACCTGCTGCCGGCCAGCGGCGAAAATCCCGTGGACATCATGGCCGGGTTCACTCCTCTGCTCAAGGCACCAAATCTGGGCAAGCGGCTGGGCCTGAACAACCTGTACATCAAGAACGACAGTGTCAATCCCTCCTTCTCCTTCAAGGACCGGGTGGTCTCCGTGGCGGCCACCAAAGCGGTGGAATTCGGGTTTGAAACTCTGGCCTGTGCCTCCACCGGCAACCTGGCCTGCAGCGTCGCCGCCCACGCGGCCCGGGCAGGAATCCGCTCCGTGGTCTTCATACCCTCCGATCTGGAGCGGGGCAAGGTCATCGGCGCGGCGATCTACGGCCCGACCATGGTGGCGGTCGACGGCACCTACGATGAAGTGAATCGACTGTGCAGCGAAGTGGGTGACAATTACCCCTGGGCCTTCGTGAACATCAATATGCGCGCTTATTACGCCGAAGGCAGCAAGACCCTGGGCTACGAAGTCGCCGAGCAGTTGGGCTGGCGATTGCCGGAGCATGTGGTGGTGCCATCTGCCTCCGGCGCCATGTTCACCAAAATCTGGAAGGGTTTTAATGAGATGGCCTGCCTGGGACTGCTGGACGGCGTTGCTGCCATGTCCTTTGGAACCGACCAGAATACGGTGCACCACCCGGCGGTGACCACCAGGATGCACATGGCCCAGGCCGAGGGATGCTGCCCCATCGTTACCGCCTGGAAGGAAGGCCAGACCCACATCAGACCGGTGCGTCCCAATAGTATCGCCAAATCCCTGGCCATCGGCAATCCTGCCGACGGCATCTACGCCCTGCGCGTGATCAACAAATCCGGCGGCAGCGGCAACACCGTGCCCGAATCGGACGTGGTTGAAGGCATCAAGCTGCTGGCCGAAACCGAAGGAGTTTTCACCGAGACCGCCGGCGGGGTGGTCATTTCCGCACTGAAGCAACTGGCCCAATCGGGGGCAATCAAACCCGACGAGTTGACCGTGGCCTATATTACCGGCAACGGACTGAAGACCCAGGAAGCCGTGGAAGGGGTGGTCAACCCCCTCCGGGTGAAACCCACTCTCAGTTCCTTTGAAGAAGCCCTCAACCAACGCACAGCCCAACGCACGGCCATTGGAAGGTAGGATCATGGACCGTCAGAGGGTCAAGTTCACCTTTGAGTCTGACATGGTCAAGGAACCGATTATTTACCGCCTGGGGCAGGAATTTCACATCGTGACCAACATTCGCCGCGCCGACGTGCAGGAAGAGATCGGTTGGGTGGTGCTGGAACTGGACGGCGAAAAAGAAGAGATTGAACGCGGTCTACAATGGGTCAGTTCCACCGGCGTGCGGGTGGACCCGGTGGGCGGAGACGTAATTGAAGGCTAGGCGCGATTGTTTTAGCTAGAGGAGGATTTCCCCAGATGGGCGTCTTAGTTCGTATACCCACACCGTTGCGGCGCATGACCGGAGGGCTGGACAAAGTTGAGATGGTCGAGTCCAACCTGGTAGACATGATCGACAATCTGGATTCCAGTTATCCGGGCGTCAAAGAGCGATTGGTCGACGAGAATGGCGAGTTGCGTTATTTTGTCAACATTTATTTGAACGGCGAAGACGTCCGGTTTTTGGACGGTCTTTCCACTTCCACCAAATCGGGCGACGAGGTCAGCATTGTGCCGGCAGTGGCTGGCGGTCTGGAGCCTATTAGATAGACCCGTAGATAGACCCGCTGATTCCTCCCCGGTTTTCCCCGAATCCAGGGGCTCAGATTCCCTGGGCCCCTGGGCGCGATCTACCCTTCCACCTCGGTGCCGCCCAGACCTTCTGCCTTGAACAGTTGGGCCTTTCTGGCGTAATTCTCGGCGGTGCGCCGGATCATCGCGTGGTGGCGCTCATTGGTCGGTTCTTCCCTGGCGGAGGCCGGTACTCCCAGAA
>DASTLM010000222.1:0-8935 GCA_035714945.1 Dehalococcoidia bacterium
GTTATTCATCGATTATCCGGGACACCCCATCGACGACATTGGATGAGTCCTGGTCCTCCGGACGGTTGGGTACAGGACGAACACCCAAATGCTGGTCAACGATGTGCTTGGGGGACAGTTTCACCAGCATCAACAAGGCCAACCCCAATACGATAATGTCGTCAAAACGGCCGACAATGGGAACCTGGTCCTTCACGAAATCAGTGGGTATTATAAAATAGACCAGGGCCAACGGTACCAGGGAACGTACAATGATGTTCACCCGCTTGTCGCAGCTTAGCCGCCAGACCAGCATAAAATACCGGATAATTCTCGGCAGAAACCGGGGCATCAACATCATCAAGATTGGCATCGCCAGGCGGAACATATCGGTTCAAGCTCCTGGGGGATACGCTAAGTATAACCCATCCCTTTGCCGCAGTGAAATAGGGTGAACCAGATAATGCCTAAAAAGCCCGAATTCCCGGTAATAGTGTTCCAAATGGACCTGGATTTTGCCAGGCCGGGCTGGTGGCGGAACATGCTATACTGAATTGACAGTCAACCAGACCTTCCCTACCCTTCCTCTCCCGTTGACCCCTTTGGGTTGACCCTTTCGGGATGACCCCTTCGGGATGACCCCTTCGGGTTGGAAGTGGCCCCTCAAGCAGCAGTTGATGGAGCAGTGATGATGGTTTCTACACCCGAGATCAAGACAGTGGGCGAACTACGCCAGAGCGGATATCAGGTCCTTCCGGTCAAAGAAGAGCTACGCAAGAACCTGATTGCCAAAATACGCGCGGAAGAGATACTCTTTCCCGGAATTATCGGGTTTAACGATACGGTAATTCCCCAGCTTGAGAACGCGATTCTGGCCGGGCAGGACGTGATACTGCTGGGCGAGCGCGGCCAGGCAAAATCCCGGCTGATCCGCAGCCTGGTCAATTTGCTGGACGACTACATACCAAAAGTCGCCGGATGCGAGATTAACGACGACCCCTACCAGCCGATCTGCCAGGCGTGTCTGGAAAAAGCGTCGGAGCAGGGCGCTGACCTGGCAATTGAATGGCTTGCCCGGGATGATCGTTATTCCGAGAAACTGGCAACCCCGGACATATCCATCGCCGACCTCATCGGCGAAATCGACCCCATCAAGATCGCCGAGGGCCGCTATTTGTCCGATGAGCTGGCGATCCATTACGGCCTGGTGCCCCGCACCAACCGGGGAATCTTCTGCATCAACGAGCTTCCCGACCTGGCCGAGCGCATTCAGGTGGGCCTTTTCAACCTGATGGAAGAGCGCGACGTTCAGATCAAGGGCTACCGAATACGGATGCCCCTGGACGTTTACGTGGTCTCCACCGCCAATCCCGAGGACTATACCAACCGGGGTCGCATCGTGACGCCGCTGAAGGACCGGTACGGCTCCCAGATCCACACCCACTACCCCAAGACCATTGCCGAAGAAATATCAATCATGGACCAGGAACGCGCACATTTCCCCGATGAAAATAATCTGGTGATCCCGGCGTTTATCAAGGAAATCCTGGCCGAAATTACGGCTCAGGCCCGCAGCAGCAGCGAAATCAACCAGAGGTCCGGCGTCAGCGTTCGGGTCTCGATTACCAACTACGAGACGCTGCTTAGCAACTCGGTGCGGCGGGCCATACGCCACGGCGACACCGTCGCCTGTCCCCGGGTCAGCGACCTGCCCTTCATCGTGGCTTCCTTCGGCGGCAAAATCGAACTGGAGACCTTCGAGGAAGGTCGCGAAGGACGGGTGATGGAGGACCTGATCAAAAAGGCGGTGCTGCGCGTATTTGGCACTTATTTCGATGTTGCCGACCTGGAAGACTTAGTGCTGTCCTTCGACCTGGGCAATGCCGCCGAGACCGGCTGCGAGAAGCACGCTTCCGAATACCAGGAGATGATGAAGCGCCTGGATGGGCTGGCCGCGGCAGTGCACCAGATAACCGATGACCGGCGACCGGAAGCGGTGGCATCAGCGGTGGAGTTCGTATTAGAAGGCCTGCATCTGAACCGCAAGCTCAACTGCCAGCGCACCCCCCTGGGATACCTGTACAATAGGTGAGAAGCGAGATAGGAAGTGGTTCAGGGGCGATTTCCCGCACCTAAGCCTGCCGCAGGTGCTCCAGAACCCGGTCGATACTCTCCTCGGTGGGACTGGTCCGCCCTTTAGCCAGGTCAAAGACTTCCCGCAAATTCCGGTAGGCAAACTGTCCCGGCACCGTGATCAGTGACTCGACAATTTCTCCCGAGTCGTTCAGCACTTCCAGACGGTAGGTGGAGAAATCCGGGCCGAAGCTGTTGGACAGGTCACGCACCGTGGCCCAGGGCGAATCGTGCAGCAGTGACCAGCGCGATACGACCAGCGACGTGTCCGGGAAGGACGCCTGGTAGGCACTTTCCCGGCCTTCAACAATCTGCCAGCTAATCTTGCCGGCCCGGGCCTGCTTCAGCAGCTCCGCGGCCACCTCATTAATTCTAGCTTTTGCCATTGTTTTCCTCCCCCGTTGGCGGATTAGCGTGATGCTCAATTATACCATTCCGCAAATCCGAGACCTTATTTGCCCTTCAGCTAATTCAAGGCTTTATCCCTGATCGCCGTTAATTTTCCGTTAATGATTTAATGATTTGCGGATATCATATAGTTTGTTACCCAGTCAAGGCTTACCCTCGGCGCATTTTCTGGTGTTTTTCCGGGGATTTTCCAATTTCAGCGCCAGATTCATTGATTGTAATGGGCGTCAACTGACATACTGAACTTGACTGATCGGCAATCCAGATCTAATCTGGAACGCAAGTTCTGATACTTGATTATCCTTTGATAAAAACTATGGCTGAAGCTGAAGTACAGGAAATATTCTGCAAGACCCTGCTGAATCGGGTAAATGTCCCCGATTTTGCCTTCCGCTGGACGTTGAATCCCTATCGGGGTTGCCGGTACGCCTGCCGCTACTGTTACGCTCGACCAACCCACGAGTTCTGGGGCATGAACGCCGGCGCCGAATTTGACCAGAGAGTTTTCGCCAAGATCAACGCGCCAGAGGTGCTGCGGGAAGAACTGCGCCGGACCAGATGGCAGGGTGAGGCCATCGCCATCGGCACCGCATCTGACCCCTACGAACCCGCCGAATCCAAGTACCGGTTGACTCGCCAGATCATCCAGGTGCTGGCTGAGTTCCAGAACCCGGCTTCCATCACCACCAAAGGAGTGCTGGTCCGACGCGACGTGGACGTGCTGTGGGACCTGTACCGGGTGGCCGATGTCCAGGTTATCTTCAGCGTCGGCAGCCTTGACGAGAAAGTCTGGAAACTGACCGAGCCAGGCACCCCCAACCCGCTGGCCCGCCTGGAAGCGATGCAGTTTCTGCTGGAAAACGGCATCCCGGCCGGAGTGATGATGGCCCCGCTGATACCCGGCATATCCGACAGTTCTGAGAGCATTGACGCGGTAATGGAAGCCGCGGCCCAGCATAAAGCCGGGTTTGTCTCCGCCAATCTGCTGTTCCTGAAACCCGGAACCCGAGAGTGGTTCATGCCGCTGATCCGAGAGTCCTATCCCCACCTGATGCCCGGGTACAAGCACCTGTTCGGTTCTAAAGACTACGCCCCCCGCGAATACACCCGGCAGGTGTTGAGCATGGTGGAAGATGCACGGCACAAGTGGCAACTGCCTTCGGCTTGCCCTCCCCGCGAGTCCAAGGGGCCTTCGGGCCAGTTGGAGATGGTCCTCACCGCTTAGCAGCGGTCAACTACCACCAGCTAAAGCAGACAACCCCCAGCTACACGTTTTGTGGGGCCAGGGGACTTGCCGGGATTTGCCGAGATTTTCTAGGATTTGTATCTGGGTGACTTTGAGTTTACCAACTTGCCGGTTATCAGGTAGATGACCCGTTCGGCAATGTTAGTGGCCCGGTCGGCGATCCGCTCCAGATCGTGGGAGATCCACAACAGGTAAGTAGCCCGCTCAATGGTCTGCGGATCCTGGATCATAAACAGCAGCAACTCCCGATATACCTGATCGTACAGCGCATCTACTTCATCGTCATCCTGCAGAACCTGATTGGCCTTCATCACGTCCCGATTCAGCAGGGCGTCGATGCTGTTGCGCAACATCTGGGTGGCCCGGTCAGCCATCCTGGGGATGTCGATCAGGGGCTTGAGGGGCGGATTTGGACCCATCAACAGGCTGATTTTGCTGATACCCTCAGCGTAATCCCCCATGCGCTCCAGCTCTACGGAAATGTGCATCAAAGCAATAATGTTACGCAAATCGCGGGCCATCGGCTGTTGAGTGGCGATGAGATCAACGCACTTCTCTTCAATTTCATACCGCTTCTGGTCAATATAGTCGTCTTCATTGACGACTTGTTGAGACTCCGCCAGGTCGCGGGTCTTCAGAGCGTCGATGGCGCGCAACGTCGCCTTGTCCACGATACCGGCGAGTGAAACCACCTCTTGTTGCAACTGGTTAAGCTGACGGTCCAGATCCGCCCTTAGCATTTCCCACCTCTCCTGGGTGTTTAATCACCCCATCCCTTCCCATATAGATATTCCAATTTCCCCTATTCCAATTTCCCAGATCAATACGCCATAGTTCTGGCTATACCTGAGTCCAGAAGGGGGCCTGCTGCTTTTGCGGTTCCAGCAGACTCTCATCAAAAAGCTTATATTCGTACTCCCCGGGCGCCGGGAGCTGATATCCAACCAATTCCTGAATCTGCGGGTTGGTATAGTAGCCATTGTAGCACTGGCGCAACAAGAAATCGAAAAAATCCGGTTGTTGGGCCTGTAATTCCTTGAGGACCGCAGTCTGAACATCTTTCCCCAGCTCCGGGAATTCCTGGCCGGACTGGACGGAAGCAGCAATTGCGATTTGAGCCAGGCCATCGTTGACCAGCCGTCGCAACTTGGGGTCGGTGACGACCACTTTTTCGACGAACTCAACAATTCCCAGGTCGCCAGCCCCCGGCATCTTTCCCTCCGCCGGAATGATGCGATTGAGGGCTGCGGTCAGCAGCGCTTGCTGGGCTTCAGTGAACACTAGGGACATGATTGTCGGCACCTCTTCATAGTTACAGTTTATGGTTACAGTTTATGCTGTTTCAAGGATTTACCTGGGTATGATTGGCAGCACAACGTGGGAAGGGTGGGCGGCCGAATGGTAAACTGTCTGCTGCGCTGGCTCCAGGCGATCATCCACCCCGATGGGCGTTCCGGTGTTGGGATTGCGGTCGAACCGGGGGAAATTACTGCTGGAGATATCGATCCGCAACCGGTGGCCGGCCTTCAGCAGGTGGCTGGTGGCCCACAGGTCGATGGCATACTGGTAAACCTGACCCGGAGTGATGAACGAAGGCTGGGCTGCCGATGTCCGGTAGCGGGCGCGGACAATACCATCTTGCAAGTTCTGGGCGTAACCGTCGGGGCGGACATCCACCAGCTTGGCGGTGAAGTCGGTATCGCGGGCGCTGCTGGCGGCAAACAGGTGCACCATGATGGGGCCAGTAATTTCCAGGTCGTGCTCCAGAGGGCTGGCGGTATAAACCAGCACATCCGGCCTTTCCTCCACCGGGGTTTGATCGGCAACGCCGTAGGGAATGATCAGGGTGTTGCCGCCCAGGGTGGGCGCCGGATCGCCCGGATCATAGGTGTAGCGATCGGCCAACTCATCGGCCGGGGGGGCGGTGGACAGGGTGCCGTTGCCGTGGCGGGTGTTGGCTGCGCCCTGGGAGTGCAGGTAGTATCTGGTGTAGTGGGTGCGGGCCAGCGGCCATTCCTGCTCCTGACGCCAGCGGTTTTCACCCATGACGAAGAGGTATACCGGGGGTTCGCGCATAATGCCGGTATCGATGTCCTTGAGCCAGTGGTCAAACCAGCGCAGCAAATAGTGATGCAACTCAATCCTGGCTTCCCCGCCAAAATCGATGTCGCCGCCGCCGCCCGAATTGGGCGCAGTGTAAGGACGCAGGTGGGCCCAGGGCCCCAGCAACAGCTTCTGGTTATTCCGGGCCAACGCGTTGGCCCCCTTTGATCTTATGGTCTGGAAGCAATTGAGCGCCCCCTCCAGAAATATGTCGTACCAGGAGCTGACGTGGAACATGGGGATATTGACCCCCGATAAATTCTTCAGCAGATTGGCCCGCCACCAGTAGGGGCCATCCAGCTCCTGGTCAAAATATTCGTGGAAGTAGGGCGCGGCCTCCTTGAGCCGGTCAATCCAGTCGCGTAATGGCAAATGCCGGTACCACCGGTCGGTGAGCGGCTGCCCAAAATTGCCCGGCGGCAGTACGTACTCGTCCATCTGGGCCAGCAGGTCGGTGCGGCCAATACGCTCCAGGGTGTTACGGCCTTTGAAGATGGCGTAAGGCACCATCCAGCCCCACTCCATCGCCCCGCCGGTATGGTAGACCCAACTCTGATGAAAGTCGGAAGAAGCCGATACCGGGGCCATGGCCTGCAGGTGGGGCGGCAACGGGTTGCTGCCGGCCAGGGTGTACTGGGTTGCGCCCAGGTAAGACTGTCCGGTGGTGCCCACCCGACCATCGGACCAGGGCTGCCGGGCGGCCCATTCCACCGTGTCCCAGCCGTCCTGGGCTTCCTGAAAGACCGGATTGTAGTAGTCGCCTTCCGAGTCGAAGCGGGCGCGGCAGTCCTGACCTAGAAAAACGTAGCCATGCTTGGGAAAGAACCACATTGAGTGGTCCGGGTCGTTAATGTAACCCTCCTTGCCGTAGGGCCCCCGGTTGACCAGCACCGGGAACCGGCCTGGCGCATCTGGCCGGAAAACATCCGTAGCGAGACGGATACCGTCTCGCATGGGTACCATAATGTTCTTTTCACGTATAACCTTGAATTCGCTTGCTTGGGCCATTACGACATCCATAACCGAACCTGGGCGGTAAATCCACGGGGCGATCCACGGGTGGCCATGGGGTTAATGCGGGAGTTAAAGAAGGATACTCTTCTGCATGAGCGGAGTCAATTATGCCGGGTTGGTCAAACCGGTCTGATCTTCGCCCCAGTGTATCTAGACTTTGCGGAGTCTACAGATTATCATCATAGATATAGAGCGTTTATGCAGAGCGTTAACCGCAAGATACAAAACCCGGGGGCAGTTGCCTCAGCAGTACAACCCCTGATAGATCGGGTGTCCCGCTACCTGCCAGATGACAAGACCGAACTGGTCCGGCGGGCCTACGAGTACGCGGACCTGTGCCATCACGGGCAAACCCGAATGTCCGGCGGACCCTACATCGCTCACCCGCTGGAAGCCGCAATCTACCTGGCCGACCTCAACCTGGACGCCGACACCATCATCGCCGCCCTGTTGCACGACGTGATGGAGGACTGCAATGTTACCTTCCAGCAAATCTCCAAACGCTTCAACCCGGCGGTCGCCAAGCTGGTGGACGGCGTCACCAAGCTGACCCGCATGAACTACCAGCCCCCCGGCTCCACCGCCATTGGCACCGACTCCGCCGCCGAGACCGTCAACCTGTACGCCGAGAGCCTCCGCAAGATGCTGGTGGCGATGGCCGAAGACATCCGGGTGGTGCTGATCAAGCTGGCCGACCGGCTGCACAACATGCGGACCCTGGACGCCCTGCCCCTGGAGAAGCGCCAGCGCATCGCCCAGGAGACTCTGGACATTTACTCGCCCCTGGCCCACCGGCTGGGGATCTGGGAGATCAAATGGCAGCTGGACGACCTCTCCTTCCGGCACCTGGACGAAAAGAAATATCGGGAAATCTCCAGGATGTTGTCCGCCCGACGGATTGAACGGGAAAACTACGTTGAACGGGTGTGCAAGCGGCTATTGGAAGAGCTGACGTCCCTGGACGTGGACGCTGAAGTCAGCGGCCGCCCCAAGGGCATCTACAGCATCTACAAAAAAATGCAGAAGTACGCCGCTCAAGGCAAGGAAATCAGCGACATCTACGACCTCTACGCGCTGCGGGTGCTGGTGGACGACAAAGGGGACTGCTACAAAACCCTGGGTATTGTGCATCAGCTCTGGAGTCCCATTCCCGGCCAGTTCGACGACTATATCGCCAACCCCAAGGACAACATGTACCAGGCCCTCCACTCCACCGTGATCTGCGAGGACGGCAAACCCCTGGAGGTGCAGATCAAGACCAACGAGATGCACTATGTCTCCGAGTACGGCGTCGCCGCCCACTGGCGATACAAAGAGGGCAACTCCAGCGACCTGCACTTCGAAGAGAAGATGACCTGGCTCCGGCAGTTGCTGGAGTGGCAGCGGGACGCCTCCGGGACCGACGAGTTCATCGAGTCAGTCAAGCAGGACATTTTCTACGACCAGGTGTTTGTCTACACCCCCAAGGGACACATCATCGAGTTGACCGCTGGCTCCACGCCCGTTGACTTCGCCTACAAGATACACACCGAACTGGGCCACCACTGTATGGGCGGCAAGGTCAATGGCCGGTTGGTGTCCCTGGACACCCCGCTACAGAACGGCGATACCGTCGAAATTATGGCCTCCAGATCGGAGAAGGGCCCCAGTCCGGACTGGCTCAACCCCAACCTGGGCTACGTGCACTCGGCCAGCACCCGAGAAAAGGTGCGCCAGTGGTTCCACCGCCAGGCTAAAGAGAGCAACATCAGCCGGGGTAAAGAGATTCTGCGCCGTGAGTTGCGTCGGCTAGATCTCAAGCTCAATGAACCTGAAATCCTGTACCTGGTCAAATACGACACTATGGACGACTTCCTGGCCAACCTGGGCTCCGGCGGCATCACTGCATCCCAGGTCTCCCATCGTTTGTCCGAGGCCCGTCAGGAGCAGGAACGAGAAGACCCCTTCCCCAACAAGTCCAAGCTATCCCGGTCCAGCCCCATCTCGGGAGTTTCTGTGATGGGTGTCGGCGACCTGCTGACCCGCATGGCCAAGTGCTGCAACCCCATCCCC
>DASTLM010000223.1:0-3811 GCA_035714945.1 Dehalococcoidia bacterium
CGTACTCCCCATCCTCGGCTTCGTCGGCCGCTTTGGCCTCGGCTAAGGTCCGGCGGACCTCCGCCTCCAGGCTCTGGTACTCCCGATTCGCGGCCAGCGAGGCATTGGCCGCCACCTTGGTCCCATCCAGCGCTACCACCCCCAGCTTCACCAGCCCAGCCTCTCGGCACAACCCCAGCACCTGCGTAAAGAGTCGCTCCAGGGCTGCTTCGTGCTCCGCCCGGAACCGGCATATGGTCCGGAAGTTGGGCTGCTGGTTGGCCGCCACCACCCGGAAGCCCACGTCTTCCTCCAGGGCCTGGGCGATGCCCCGGGAACTGCCCAGGCCCCCGCAGTAGGCATACAACAGGACCGGCACCATCACCTTCGGGTCATAGGCGGCAGCGCCCCAGCCGTCATTCCGGTAGGCGGCATAGAACTCGCTCAGGTCCATCTGCCCTACCGCATCCACCACGAACCAGGCCAGGTGCCCCTCCCTCAACCACTCCCCCATGGATGGCGGCATCAAGTAGCTCTGCTCTCGGTCCCCGTGCCGGAGATTGTACGCCATGCCCTCCTACCTCCTTTGGTATTACCATGAGCATACTGCATTACCTACCTAGCGGGAAGAGAGTTTGTGGGACAAGCTCAGTACTAATACTAAATTGGAATCTACATTGATTCGTGCTTAAATTCTGTCGGTTTCACCTCGGCTTTGGCATAGTATCTGGCCTTGCGCATCCAAGATGATGGGATTTGTAAGTTAATTGCCCAACCCATTTCTTTTTTGGCAATCCGTCCTATTGCCACGGTCAGGATAAGCGTCGGATAGTTCAAGCATCTTTGATCAGGTTCCCGCTCCCGATCGGCTTTCTGATCCTGAAAAAGATAAGATGTTACACGCGTAGTGGGCCAAAATCCCTGCGCTCAACAGCCGCATCACGGGAATGCCATCACTTAATAGCCGCACCCGCTATTATTGAGTTAGATTGACTTGGATATAGGGCCTATGGGAAAATCTCCAACGTGTCGCCAGCCCAGGGATATTCCAATGGTCGTTGGCACGGAATTGAAATGGTTGACCAGACAGCCCCGTGGTACCACCGGGTTGAAAGGCCGGTGCAGGATTGGCTTCAGGTCCCGCACCACTTCACGCCGGGACGTCTAAACCGATTCGCGGAGCGGGTTAACCAGGGCTGAATGTCGGTCAGGTAGAGCTATGAGAGGACTGGTGCTTTCAGGAGGAAAGGGGACAAGGCTTCGGCCTCTGACCTATACTATGCCCAAGCAACTTATCCCGGTAGCCAACAAGCCTATCATTGCATATGTCATGGACCAGATGCGGGATGCCGGTATTCAGGACATTGGCGTGGTCGTCTCTCCGGAAACTGGTCATCAGGTCAAAGAGGCCCTGGACCGGACCTTCTCAGACCTGCGACTGACTTATATCGTGCAAGAGCAACCCCTGGGACTGGCCCATGCGGTGAAGGTCTCGCAGGATTACCTGGAGGGTGATTCCTTCGTGATGTATCTGGGTGACAACTTGATCGGACAAAGTATTAAAGGATTCGTCGAGGATTTCCAAACCTCCAGTTCAGATGCGGTGATTTTGTTAAAAGAGGTGGAAGATCCCCGGATGTTCGGTGTGGCGGAAGTGGACCAGCAAGGTCGGATCTGCCGTCTGGTGGAAAAGCCCCGGGAACCTCAGAGCAACCTGGCGCTGGTAGGAGTCTATGTGTTTGGACCCGCCATCTACCAGGCCATCGCCGAAATCAAGCCGTCCTGGCGGGGCGAACTGGAGATAACTGATGCCATCCAGTGGATGCTGGAGAAGGGGTATGTTGTCAATAGTTCCCCCTTGATAAGCTGGTGGCTGGATACCGGGAAAAAGGATGACCTTCTGGAAGCCAACCGGGTAGTGTTGGATGAACTGATCGGCCGGCAGATACAGGGGGAGGTAGATGGCTTGAGTCTGGTGATCGGAAGGGTAGTTCTCGAGAAGGGATCTCACGTCACTCGTAGCGAGATCCGGGGTCCAGTGACCATTGGGGCCGACACTCTGGTTGAAGATGCCTTCATCGGCCCTTACACCAGTGTCGGGCGATGCTGCACTATCAAGAATTCCGTGTTAGAACACTGTGTCGTACTGGATGGAGTCATGATTGAGGGTGTCGGCCGGTTGGAAGACAGCATTGTCGGTCGGAATTCCACGGTTCGGCACCAGGCCGGCAACCACCAGGCGACGCGGCTCATGATTGGGGATGATACCGAGGTATTGCTGTGACGAAACCCAGAAGAAATGACCATTCAACCAGGCTCAAGGAGGACCCATCCGGTGCCCTTTCAGTTCAGGAGACTTGAGATACCCGAAGTAGTCCTCATCGATCCGAGAGTCTTTCCGGACTCCAGAGGTTTTTTCATGGAAACGTACAAGAGTTCGGAATTTGAAGCCAACGGCATCCCCGATCGCTTTATTCAAGATAACTACTCCCACTCCGTGAAAGGGACCTTGCGGGGACTGCATTACCAGAAACATCCCCGAACTCAGGCAAAGCTGGTGATGGCTTTCCAGGGGGAAATATTCGACGTGGCGGTGGATATCAGAAAGAACTCGCCCACCTGTGGCCGTTGGGTCGGCGAGATACTCTCCTCGAACAACCATCGGATGCTATGGATACCGTCGGGGTTCGCCCACGGGTTCTGCGTGCTTAGTGATGAGGCCGACGTGCTCTACAAAGTAGCCGGCGGGGAATACGCTCCTGAATTGGAGCGAGGTATAGTCTGGAACGACCCCCAGATTGGAATTCAATGGCCGGTAGCTACCCCTCTTCTCGCCGAGAAGGACGCAATTCTTCCTCCGCTAGAGGAAGCCGATCACGACTTTATGTATCAGGAAGTCCATCAGTGAAGACCGTACTGGTCACCGGAGGATGCGGGTTTATTGGCAGCCACTTCGTACATCGGCTGTTGGAAAAGGCAAACTGGAGGGTAGTAAATCTGGATGATCTCACCTATGCCGGGAACCTGAACAATCTGAGGGATGTCGAACACGACCCCCACTACCGCTTTTTCAAGGGAGATGTTACCGATGGGAACGTAGTGGACCAGTTGTTCCGGGAGGAAGGGCCGCAAGCAGTGGTCAACTTCGCGGCGGAATCCCACGTAGACCGCAGTATCCTGGATTCGTCCCCCTTTCTCAAGACTAACATAATGGGCGTGCAGGTCTTGCTGGAGGCGGCCCGGCGCCACGGCGTGGAACGCTTCGTTCAGATATCCACGGACGAAGTGTACG
Source organism: Dehalococcoidia bacterium (assembly GCA_035714945.1). Lineage (GTDB taxonomy): Bacteria > Chloroflexota > Dehalococcoidia > Lucifugimonadales > UBA3495 > Casp-Chloro-G3. The sequence continues at coordinate 3,272 of DASTLM010000223.1, forward strand.
GTGACATTGACGGGATGGAGCCTTGCACCGAGGAAAGCCCCCTCCGGCCCAGCAGCCCCTACGCCAGTAGTAAGGCCTCAGCCGACCTCCTGAGCCTGGCTTATCGACGCACCTATGGCCTTCCGGTCATCATCGTTCGCAGCGCCAATAATTACGGCCCCTTCCAGTTTCCGGAAAAGCTGGTCCCTTTGTTAATCTCAAATGCATTGAGGGGAGCGGGGTTGCCGGTTTACGGGGACGGTCTGCAACAGAGAGACTGGCTTTACGTGGGGGACAATACCAGGGCGGTCCTGCGGGTCCTGGAAGAAGGTCAAATCGGCTCTATTTATAACGTGGGTACCGGCGAGGACCGGGCAAATCTGGAGGTCGTCCGGACGATATGCGGCTTGCTGGCGGAAGAAACCGGGGTTAACCCGGAGAGTCTGCTGTCCCTGATTACCTTCACCGCGGACCGTCCCGGACACGATCGCCGTTACGCCCTGACCACCCGGAGAATTCGCCAGGAACTGGGATGGAGACCCCAAATAGCTTTTGAACCCG
>DASTLM010000224.1:0-4552 GCA_035714945.1 Dehalococcoidia bacterium
CGCAGCGGCGCACCAACTCCTGGGGGACCGGGGTGTAACTGATCTCACTCTGACCGTTTCCTACTACACCGCTCTGGCCATCGCCCAGATTGCGCTTAAGCCAGAAATGGGCGGCGGTCGAATCTCCACATTGTAACGGCGGATACGGTGGATTATGAAGGAACATCAGGACTGGAACGGGCAGCTGGCCCGTTTGTTACGGGAATATTCCATTGGCGATACCTACATCACTCCCCGGACCGGAGGTGGTCGCTGGACCGGGCTGGCTAAAGAGCGACTGGAAGGGATGCTGGCCGCCTGGGACACTTCCCCCAACATTCAGCATGATGCGGTTTACGCCAATGGCTGCTTCGCGGTGGGACGCTACCTTGAGGCGGTCGCGGTTTATGCCGGGTTGCTGGAGGGCAATCCCGACGACCAGGTCGCCCGCTTCAATCTGGGACTCTGCTACGGGAGATTGCAACAGCCCCAGGACGCGGTGAGAGAGTTCACCCGGGTCATTCAGGCACAACCACTCTTGACCCAGGCGCACTATCAGCGGGGCAACGCTTACGATGACCTTGGCGACCCGGAACTGGCCCGGATCGACTATGAAACGGCCATTGCCCTGGAGCCAGACTTTTTGAGGGCGCACTACAATCGGGGCATCGTCCTGGCCAAGGCCGGGCGACACCGGGACGCGGTGGCCCAGTTTAGCCAGGTACTTGATCTCAGGCCGGACTGGTCCAACGCCTACCTTAATCGCGGGGCTTCCCAGGACGAACTGGGTTTGCATTACCGGGCGATTGCCGACTATGCGGATGCCCTTAGGCTGGACCCGGACAACGTTAACGCCTGGTTCAATCGGGCGCGAACACACTATTACCTGGGCAACATGGATGAAGCCATCGCGGATTATTCTGAGGTGTTGCGTCTTCGACCGGACGACGCTGAAGCCCTTAACAATCGGGGGCTGGCGTTCGACGCTCTGGGCGATTACCCGCGTGCCCTGGTGGATTACCAGGCCGCGGCGTTCTTCCAGCCGGATTTCGCCGAAGTGTTCAACAACCGGGGCGCCGCGCTGGAGGCCCTGGAGGATAACCAGGGTGCCATGGACGCGTACCTGGCGGCGGTCAAGGCTGCTCCTGATTTCGCGGTTGCTTACTTTAACGCGGCCAGATTGTGTTCCAGGCTGGGTGATCTCAACCTGTGCCTAATGCATCTGGAGACGGCGGAGAATCTGGAAGCGGGGTGGATGGCTGAGGCGGCCCAGGATGAGCAACTAGGCTGGGTGTTGGCACTGCGGCAATTGAGGGAAAAGAGGGCCAGGGGTTCCTAGCCGGACTCGCTAGTGGTGATTTTTGGCGGGAGGTCTCAGGTCGGGGTCGCCGCTGTCATCGACGCCCAGGTCCAGCTCATCAAATTCGTCTCTGGGAGACACGCCGGCCGCCGCCAGACGCCGCCGGATCAGCACGTTGTGAGTCAAGACTAAAAGGGCCAGCCCGGTTAGTCCGTACACCAACCCCAGCCGGTATTGCAGGAAAAGTCCAAGCCCCAACATTGTTGAGAAGCAGACTGCAATCCCCACCGCAGAACGGTAGGGCGACCTCCAGGACAGCACCACCGCGACGAATCCCACGCCGATGCACCAAAGCCCGAGGGCTGGGACCAGGGTCAAAGTAACCCCCAGCAAGGCGGCCATACCGTCACCGCCTCTGAAACCAGTGAAGACGGATTTCCAGTGTCCCACCACCGCTGCTCCACCCGCCAGAATCACCAAAGGCCCTTCCAGGTCCAGCAACTGGGCGATCACCACCGCCAGCGATCCCTTGGCCAAGTCGGCGGCGAATACCAGCACTCCGGTCCGACGGCTCACATTCCAGAATACGTTGGCGGTCCCGGCCCGCCGATTTCCGGTTTCGAAGATGTCAACACCCTTGAATCGGGCGGCCAGATGCGCGAAGGGCACCGACCCCAACAAGTAACCCACCAATAATGAGGCAAGCAGCTTTTGCAGGAGGGTGAAATCTTCAAATTCCATCAAAATTCCATCAAAATTCCATCAGCAGATTGCCCTGGGGAACTCTTGGGGCAAATTGCTCACGACCATATCAAACAATATACCAGCGATTGTGTCTCGATAACAGGGCAATGGAAGAATTGTTCAGCCAGCAGTTTGACATCCAACAGGTCTTCGCCGCGGGTGACCTCACAGGTCTTGCATAGCAGGCCATCCAACTGGAAATGGATCCTGGGTTTAGTTTCGCCAGATCGGCGAGGGAGCGGTCGTCTCAAGCAATGCGACGCGGTGGCGTAGTGGTGGCACCCTTGAGGCCGGGCGTGGGCGGACCCGGTCGGTAGATTCTGCGGGAGTATGGTTTTCCCGAATCCCCAGCGGCAGCACTGATTGCAGACGCGGTGGTGAAGATGGTAATTGCGCCCTACCCCCCGCCGTTACCTTTGTTCACCAGAGCAGGCTGTACCTATACCTGGTCCGTGAATGGATTCTACTATAATTGAACTATGTCGATCGAGCCAAAAGTATTAGCCGAAGTAATCGTCGTTTTCGGGCCTGGGGTGGTGGCGGCCCTCCTGCTCGGCGGTTTGTCGATCAAGATTGCCAAAGATCTTTTCAGGCACATCCGCAGCTAGTCTGACCGGATTATTTCCGCCATTCCAGGCGATCCGTGGCAAGGAGGAACCGGTCGATTAACCGGGGACTGGAGGCGATGATACTGGGCGTAAACAGGTTGGCGGCCTCCCCCTGCTTGTCCACCACGTTCCCGCCGGCTTCCCGCACTAGAACCAGTCCTGATGCGATGTCCCAGGGTGACAACTGGTGGTGGAAATAGATGTCTAGACGCCCACAGGCGGCGTAGGCCAGCCCCAGAGCCGACGAACCCATCAACCGCATCCCCTGTATGTTAGGCCACAGGCTCCTTACCATGTCCAGGGCCAATCCGGCCTTGGCATCAACATAACCCAGATCAAATCCCAGGATCGAATCGGGAACCTCCTGCCGTTGCGACACGAAAATTGGGTCACCGTTCAGGAAGGCCCCCTTGCCTCGCTCGGCGGTGAACATCTCGTCCTTGAGGGGATCGAAGGTTATTCCCGCCACCATTTCGCTGCCCCTGGCCAGAGCCACCACCAGGCAAAAATGGGGGATACCTTCGGCAAAGTTACGGGTACCGTCGATGGGGTCGACCACCCAGGTGTACTCCGAGTCGTTGGTCACTGGCTCCGACTCTTCGGACAGGATGCTGAATTGGGGAAATTCGGAGGTCAGTATCCCCAGAATAATCTTTTCCGATGCCAGGTCTACATCGGTAACTATGTCAGCGCGGCCCTTGAAACTGATCTGCTTTTCGGTCAGAAACCGGCTCCCAACCAGATCACCTGCCTGACGCGCGGCGTCGACGCACACCTCCAGCACGGTACGGCCGCTCTGGGATTTGGGAAGGGGTTGAGGGCTGCCTTGAGTCATCTAATTCCGTCCTTGGGTTAAAGGGTTGAGTGATCGGTGGATGCCGCAGGCTAGTCATACTGCCCCAAGCCCATCTTCTGGTAGACTTCGCCGATGGTCTGTTTAGCAATTCGCCGCGCCCTCTTGCCGCCGTCGTCCAGAATCTGCTTGACAAAATCTGGATGCTTTTCGAATTCCCGCCGCCGTTCCCGCAGCGGCTCCAGATACTGGTTAATGTTGGCGGCCAGGTGCCGCTTGCAGTCGACGCAACCCCGCCGGGCCGTGGTGCATTCGTCGTAAACGGTGGCCACTTCTTCGCCGGTGCTGAACAGCTGATGCAGCGAATAGACGTTACAGACCTCCGGACGCCCGGGGATGTTGCGGGTGCTCCGCTGGGGGTCAGTGAAGGCGGTCAGCACCCGCTTGCTGGTTTCTTCGGGAGTGGACGCCAATTCAATATGGTTGTCCAGGGACTTGCTCATCTTCTGCTGTCCGTCCAGTCCCAAGATCAGTGGTGCTTCGGCCAGTTTGGCCCGGGGCTCCGGGAAGGTGTCGCCGAAGCGGTGATTGAAGCGGCGCACGATTTCCCGGGCCAGTTCCAGATGGGGCAGCTGGTCCTGTCCAACCGGGACGGTATCCGCCTTGTACAGGATGATGTCAGCGGTCTGCAGTACCGGATATCCCACCAGACCGTAGTTTACGCTCTCCTCGGTCTCGTCCATTTGACGGACTTTTTCCTTGAACGTCGGCACCCGCATCAGCCAGCCCAGCGGCGTAACCATGCTGAGCAAGGTGTGCAGCACCATCACCTCGGGCACCTGAGACTGGACAAACATGGTGCTCTGGTCCGGGTCGACGCCGGCTGCCAGCCAGTCCAGCACCATTTCTGCGATGTTCGGTTGGATATCGGCCACGTCGAGGGGCGACTCCAGGGTGGTCAATGCGTGAATATCCACCACCGTATAGATGCACTTGAATTCTTGCTGTAGAGCTACCCAGTTTTGCAAGGCTCCCAGGTAATTGCCCAGGTGAAGCCGCCCGGTGGGACGCATACCAGAAAGAATAACGCCCTTGGTCTGAGGGGCCGGCTTGGTCGGTGTTGCCATA
>DASTLM010000225.1:0-4434 GCA_035714945.1 Dehalococcoidia bacterium
AATGCGTAAACCGCTCCGTCACCAAGCCCTGTTTGTGCTACTTCGGACATTAGTTCGCCCAAGTCTTCACGAACGAGTGGAGTTCCATCTTGCGACATAATCAATCCGTTGTCAGTAGCGGCAACCCATTGAAAATTGTACTGCCGTAGCTCTTCCCAATTTTCCCGGAACCAAATAGCAGCAGGTTGATGATCCATGGCCATCATTTATTCTCCTCGATGTTTTCAAATGTGATCGGAATAGGGTTTGAGGTTCCCCCCAAGTTTTGTGCGATGTAAGCGAGTACCTTGTCGTCAATGCTCACGAACTTTACCTTGATTGTGTTTGATTCGCTTTTCTTACGACTATGACCCAGGGAAAACACTTTCAGATCTAATTTACCGTCTGTGTTCCTCTCCGCCTCAAAACCTACTTCGATCTCACACTCCGCAAATTGCATCACGTGCTCTTTGTTTTCTGCTTTACGTGCAGCTGAACGAAGTTGCGAAGTAACCTCTTCTATCAACTCAGCTAAAGGAATGTCAGCCATTATCCCATCTCCGCAATTCATATTAGTCGACACCATGAATGCCAGTTTCTCGGCTAGCTATCCTGGTTCCCATAATGGCCCTTATGGGAACACCAGGTGTAAGGTGGACCCCATCATATAGACAGCGATGAGGCCAAGTTAAGAGAGTCTACCGCTATCTGGGGGAAGGTATCAATACCGGAAAGCAATACCACCTCCTGTTCCTGTAAACACCTGTTTTGCAGTCCTTCTTCGAACACTTGCCCTGGGGTCCGGTAACCCAGAGCCTGGTGAGGCCGTTCCCGGTTGTAGAACTCCAGGTTAGCGCCAATTCCCCTCCTGGCTTCAGACCCATTCTGGTAAGCCTTCAGGTACACCTCCTCGTACTTGATGCTCCGCCATAGGCGCTCCACAAAGATGTTGTCGGTGTAGCGCCCCTTCCCGTCCATGCTGACCTGAATCCCTTGCCCCGATAGCATCCCAGTGAAGGCCTCACTGGTGAACTGGCTCCCCTGGTCAGTGTTAAAGATCTCCGGCTGGCCCTGGCTCAAGGCCTCGGCCAAGGCCTGACACAGAAGTCCACATCCATGGTGTTGACACCCTCCAGGATATGACCCTCCGGCTGTGCCAGTCCATGATAGCCACCAGGTACAGAAACCCCTGGGCCATCGGTATATAGGTGATGTCGGCGCTCCAAACTTGATTAACTCGGTTGATTTCCACTCCCTGGAGCAAGTAAGGGTAGGTCCGGTGCCCCGCCGCGGGCTTGCTGGTGTTGGGACGACGATAGATAGCTGCCAGCCCCATTAACCGCATCAACCGCCGGACCTTATTTCGACCTACTGGGTGCCCATGTCCCTGCAGCCAGGCCTGCATCTTTCTGGAACCGTAGTAGGGGGTCTTCAGGTATTGGCGGTCCATCAGGGCCATTATTTCCAGATCTTCGGCCCGGGGCGTTGTGGGCTGGTAGTACCACCAGGCCCGGCTAATGTCCAGCAAAGCGCACTGGCGAACCAGGGATAGCCGGGGGTGATCCCGGTCGATCAGGCCTTGCCGTTGCTTCAGTCTCATAGACCGGACCTTTCCGCCAAAAAATCCCGTTCCACCTTCAACTGGCCAATGTGCCGGTAGAGTTGGTCAATCTGAGTGTCCTTGGCCTTGTCTGGGGATTTCTGGTCAGTGCCAAACAACCCGGGCGCACCCTCCACCAACGCCCTTTTTCAGGCGTGGATCTGGCTGGGATGGACTTCGAACCGGCTGGCCAGTTGGGCGATAGTTTGGTCTCCCTGGAGCGCGGCCAGGGCTACCTTGGCCTTGAAGGCCGGGCTATGCTTCTTAACGTGATCGTTTCATGTTCCTGCTCCTTATATTTCTGTAATTCTAGGAGCGGGACTCTCTCTTAGGGTTCGCCACTGAATAACGTTAGCATGCATTGAGGGGAAGATATAGGCTTGTCGTCGTGGAAGACATTTGATGCCAGGCGGGATGTCCTGGTGAGTCCATGAATTGAGCAAGGTAATGCCTACGGGTCTGGCATAAATGTAAGATTGTCGGCATGGAAAATATTGATGCGGTCCGACAACGTTTTACCCTGCTTGAGGGCGTCTTGGACCAGCGGACCCGGCGGCTGGTCGCCGCCGCCGAAGCGCTGACACTGGGCCGGGGTGGCGTTAGCCTGGCCGCTCGAGCGACGGGTTTCTCGCGGCGGACCATCCAGCGGGGTATGCAAGAACTACAGCAGCCCTCGCAGGTCAGCGCGGGCAGGGTCCGCAAGCCGGGGGGTGGGCGCAAGACTACCGTGAGCCAGGACGCGACGCTGTTGCGCGACCTGGAGCGCCTGGTTGAGCCGGTGACCTGTGGCGACCCGGAATCGCCCCTGCGCTGGACCTGCAAGAGCCTGCGGAACCTGGCGGCTGAACTCCAGCAGTTGGGCCACCGGGTCAGCCGCCGGTTGGTGGGGGATCTTTTACACCGGCTGGAGTACAGCTTGCAGGCCAACAGCAAGACCCTGGAGGGTGGCGATCATCCCGACCGTGACGCCCAGTTCACCTACCTGAACCAGCAAGCGCAGACGTATCTGGATGCGGGTGAGCCAGTGATCTCGGTGGACGCCAAGAAGAAGGAACTGGTGGGGAATTTCAAGAACGGAGGGCGTGAGTTGCGGCCCCAAGGGGACCCGGAGCGGGTGCGGGTGTACGATTTCGTGATACCGGCCTTGGGGCGCGCCACACCGTACGGGATCTATGATGTAGCGGAGAACACGGGCTGGGTGAATGTCGGGGTGGATCACGATACGGCGGCGTTTGCGGTGGAGAGTATCCGGAGCTGCTGACAGGGATGGGGCAGGCACGGTATCCGGCGGCAACCCAGCTAGCTGTTGGTGAACGCCGATGGAGGGGGTAGTAACGGGAGTCGTGTGCGGCTGTGGAAGCGGGAACTGCAGCGGTTTGCGGACGAGACGGGGTTGAAGATCACGGTGGGGCATTTGCCGCCGGGGACGAGCAAGTGGAACAAGATCGAACACCGGTTGTTTTCGTTCATCACTCAGAACTGGCGGGGCCAGCCGTTGGTAAGTCATGAGGTCATCGTAAGCTTGATTGCCGGAACCCGGAATACCAGGGGGTTGCGGGTAGAGTGTCACCTGGACACGAACCAGTACCCGGCAGGCATCAAGGTGTCAGATAGCGAACTGGGCCAGGTGAACCTGCTACGCCATGAGTTTCACGGGGACTGGAACTACACCATCCTGCCCAGCAACTGCACCAATTGAGATGGTTAGTCGGTGACGAGCCCTTAGCCCGCTTCCGGCGATCAAGCCACATCCCCTCTACACCATCTCGAACTTGTACTTCAGGTCATGATCGCTGACAAGGTCGGTTCTGGTCATCACTACCTCATTTCATTGACATCCAGATCAAATATGTGTCATATAGGTTGCCAATCTGGTGGTTTCAGCCACGGCCGCGTCCTTGACCCTGCGGGCGGCACAGTGTTGAATGGTAGAAGGGTAGGCTGTCGATACTCGCCGCACCCAACGAAAGGTACCTGCATATCCCATGGCCATCAAGAAATCAGAACTCTACTCTTCACTGTGGTCTAGCTGCGACGATCTGCGCGGCGGCATGGACGCATCCCAGTACAAGGACTATGTTCTGGTACTGCTGTTCGTGAAATACATCAGCGACAAATATGCGGGTGTGCCATACGCTCCCATCACCATTCCACCGGGTGCCAGCTTCAAGGACATGGTGGCGCTGAAAGGTTCCAGCGACATCGGCGATCAGATTAACAAAAAGATCATTGCACCCCTGGCCAATGCCAACAGGCTGTCCGACATGCCGGACTTCAACGACGCCACCAAGCTCGGCACCGGCAAGGAGATGGTGGACCGCCTCACCAGCCTCATCGCCACCTTCGAGAACCCGGCGCTAAACTTCACCAGCAACCGGGCTGAGGACGATGACATCCTGGGGGACGCTTACGAATACCTGATGCGCCACTTCGCCACCGAGAGTGGCAAGAGCAAAGGGCAATTCTATACCCCCGCCGAAGTCAGCCGCGTCATGTCCCAGATCATCGGCATCCATGACGCCAAAACGACGAACAACACCACCGTCTATGACCCCACCTGCGGCTCAGGCTCATTACTGTTGAAGGTGGGGGGCCAGGCCACCGCCCAGGTCACGCTCTACGGGCAGGAAAAGGACGCCGCCACGGCCGGGCTGGCCCGCATGAACATGATCCTGCACAATAACCCCACGGCGCTCATCATGCAGGGCAACACCCTGGCCAACCCGTTGTTCACAGAGGCGGGGCAGCTCAAGACCTTCGATTACGCCGTCGCCAATCCGCCCTTCAGCGACAAGCGCTGGAGCACCGGCCTCAACCCGAACGACGACCCCCACGAGCGTTTCAAGCATTTCGGC
>DASTLM010000226.1:0-15623 GCA_035714945.1 Dehalococcoidia bacterium
CCTCCGCGGTATAGTCCAACATGAGGCGTTCGTTCTTCTTGATGGTGGCGTTGCGGTAATGGTAGTGGGGGTCATACTTGAAGCAGTCCAGCCGGAGTAGCTCCTTATCCTGGCCTGGTATGTCATTGCCATATACGTGAATGCAAATCCCCTCGTCGCTCTTCGCCCCTACGTTGTTGCGGTACATCAGGCCGAAAGTCACCGCTCCAGCCGAAATCAGTTCCTCGGTGCCGGCGACTGCCCCGCCCATCTGGGCATGCATTTGTTGCGTTGCCATTGTTCGGTACCTCCTCTTCGAGTTTGATATATTGATATATTTTGATATATTGATATATAACGAAGCGACCCCTTGCTCGCTCCGCCAGCTTCCAGGATGTAGATTTGGTATTGGTTTCATATGGATTAGGATAGTCTTCCTGTGAAAAAATCGTGAAGGATTTTCGATAGTGAGATAAATAATGTAGCGTCCAATCTTCCCCACAGATGCTGGCCGGACCTATCTGACAAAATAAGTCAGACTGGAACCACTTTACTTGCTCCAACGGAGGCATCTTCTGCCTCCAAGTCGCCGAAGTGAACCTCGGCCGGCGTCTGGTATCCCAGCGGAGCAACCGGCTGCCTTCCAGGTCCACGAAGGTCAGGTAGCCTTCAGGGTGCCAGACCGGGCCTTCGGTGCGACCCCATCCGGTGGTCAGGATCGTCGGCTCGGTGGATACCATAATCGGTGGATACCATAATGTTGGAAAGGTCTCCAGCCATAATCGTCTCCTTCTATCAATGACCTGTACATGAAAGCAAGGCTCGCCTCGCTGGCGATCAAGCACGAGGGCCATCAGGTATGGGCCTGGCCTCGTCGGAGCGCCCGCCCGGGCAGGGCGCCCGTGTTCTTTCCGTTTTCAATTACCACCTGTCCGTTGACGATCACGTAGTCTATTCCCACCGGGTAATGCTTCGGGTCTTCTCTGGTGGCGTGGGTCTTTACCGTGGCTGGATCGAAGACAACGATGTCAGGACGAAAGCCATCCCTCAAGACCCCCCGGTCGGGTAGGCCCAGACGCTGGGCCGGGAAGGAAGTCATCTTGCGGATCGCCTCAGAGAGTCTCAGATGCTTTTCGGCCCGCACAAACTCGGCCAGAACAATCGGAAAGCAGCCGTAGGTCCGGGGATTGGGATATTCGCCCAAGAGGATGGCGTCGCTGGCGATCATGCCGTAAGGATGGGATACGAAGGCGGGTAGGGTTTGAGGATTGGTGCCCAACCCCACGGTGGATATCCCCAGATTTTCTTCCAACAATAAATCGAAGAGGGCATCCGCCGGGTCTTGCCCCCGCATTTCAGCAATTTCAGTAACCAGATGGCCGTCATATTTCTCGTTGTGGGGCTGGGTGAAATTGGTTAGCCAATTGTTGGCCAGGCGATCCCGGGACAACTCTCGCTTCATTCTGGCGCGGTCGTCCGGGTCTTTCAGGGCCGCGATTAGCCGCTCCGGCCCTCCGTCTTTAGCCCAATGAGGCAGGCCTATGGTGATGGTCGTACCGGAATAGGGGTAGGTATAGCAGTCGAAGGTAACGTCCAATCCTTCGTCTCGAGCGTCTTCGACCAGGCCCAGATAGTCCAGATGGCTGCCCAGGCCCTGGGCTCCTTGCCGGTAGTGGGTCAGGTGGACCGGTATCCCGCTGCGCCGGCCTATTTCCACCGCTTCCTCCCAGGGGGCCAGATGTCCCCGGGAGAGCAGGCTGGCCCGGGTGTGGGTGTGGTAAATACCGCCCAACCGATTGGCGGTTTCCGACAGGCCCACCAGTTCGCTGGTGCTGGCGTAGGCGCCGGGGGGGTAATCCAGTCCGGTGGACAGTCCCCAGGCCCCCTCCTCCATGGCCTCCCGAACCACCGCCTTCATGTCCTCCAACTCGGCGGCGGTGGCCGGTCGGTGGTTCCAGCCAACTCCCCAGATGCGAACGGGGGAGTTGCCCAGAATGTAAGCCATGTTGATGGCCACCCGGTTATCGTATCTGGCCAACAATTCGGCGACAGTTAGCCAGTCGGCCGGCATCGGGGGATAGCCGTTCAACCCGGAATCCAGCCAGATATAACGGTGCAGTTCCTGCTGGGTCTTGAAAGGGGCATGGGAGATGCCGTCGATTCCAACCAGCTCGGTGGTCACGCCCTGCCGGACTTTGGGATCGTGGTGAGGTTCTCCCAGGATGGTCAGTCCGGCATGGGAATGGAGGTCGATAAATCCGGGGCAGACCACCTTACTCCTGGCGTCGATGACCCGCCCCGCCTCCAGATGGCTGACGTCTCCCCGCTGGATGGTGATCCGCTCATTTTCGACCAGCACCGTTCCGCTGAACCCCGGACTACCGGTCCCGTCGATAATCTGACCGTTTTTAATCAACAAGTCCAGCATTCTTCCCTTACCTCCGCCAGGCAATAATACCACCACCGGCGGTCCTGATCAGTCAGGGCAATCGCATCTTACCTCGGAGAGGCTCACCCGGGAGAGGGTCACCCGTTCTCCCGTAGCTGAACTCCAATAGGATAGTGATCGCTGAATCCTTCGGGATTGAGAGAAGGTTTTCGTCCAAATCGGGCCGGTACCGGGTAGGAACCGGGTTTCACCATCTCCGGGAATCGCATAATTTGGACCGAATCGGGGACAACTCGGATCCCCGATTTGCCGGTTATAAGGCCTGTAGATACGAGGAACTGGTCAATAACATTGGGCGTGTTGTCGTAGTAGTGGGTCCCGATTCCCTGCCCCAGGATTGGCCACATCAGATTGAGAAAGCGCGGAGATCTCCCCCTGGTTACTTTATCCCGGGTCTGCTCGCTCAAGGCATAGTCGACCAGGGAACGATTGAATGGTTCGTCATTGAAATCTCCCATCGCTAGAACTGCTACATCGTTGCCGTGGATTTGCCTGATCCGCTCGTGGAAATACGCAAGAGTTTCACCGGCAATGATGCGGTATGGCTCGGTTTCATATTGACCCCCAATTCGGGAAGGCCAATGGTTGCCAACCAGGACCAATAGCCGACCCGGGTTCGTTCGAAAGTTGACCTGAAACAGATCGCGGGTGGCTGTTCGCTTGATAATCGAATGGGAAAACTGGTCCTCAGCTTTTAACAGATCATGGTCGTAAATGAAGGCTACGTCGATGCCACGGTTGTCCTCGGTATTATCGTGAGCAACCTGATAGTTCCTATTGAGGACGGCCAATGCCCTGACCAGCAATTCGAGCACATATTTGTTTTCGACCTCGCACACGCCCAGGAGGTCCGGGCCGAGTCCACGGTTCATTTGACCGATAATAGAGGCCAGTTGGGCAATCTTCTGGTCCAATACGTCACTGGTCCAGCCTCCCAGCTCATTTCCCAGGGTGCGCTGCAGTTTTTCCGACCGGCGAGGTGAATCTTCTACGTCGAAGAGATTTTCGACGTTCCAGAACACCACAGAATAATCAGTCATGAACACCCTCCCGTCTGTGAAGTGGTTACGGATGCTGGAACGGTCTCGGATGTCCTTTGCTGGCCGATCGTTGGGATTTGCAGCACCGGCAATAGTGCTCTATCGGCCGCGTCTCTATCTCCTTAAGGTGGAACCCGATGGCATCTGGTATCCCAAGGCCTGGCGTTCCGGGCTTCCCTCCGAAGTTAGCTCTCCTTCCTGAGCCAGCAAGTGGACGACTTCAATGAAAGCTCCATATCCCGATAGGTGCCGATTACTAGATGGAAATCTTTTTGGAATCCTCAAGCTTGCTGAGTACTGGGTCAAATCCCGGATACTACAGCTTGAAATTGACCGCTTATCTGGCCGGTTAGTGAGTTAAATCGAGTACAGAGCGCCAGACGGGGCCTTCCGATTTTCTGGTAGCAAGTGCCCTCCAGAGGGACTGCTAGCTGGAGACTTATCCGTTACGGCCCGGGGAATTTTGAAGTCGGGTGAACCAGATTAATCGATGTCTGGTCGGCGGCCATGCCAGCTGGTGTTCTGTTCGAAGGTATGTCCCACCCGGCACAGCATCGGTTCTGACAGGTGCTTCCCCACGAACTGGATGCTGAGGGGTATCCCGGCGTGAGTCTGCCCGCAGGGCAAAGATATCGTGGGAGCGCCGCTAAAATCGAAGGGCACCGTGAACCGGCCCCAATCGGGGAAGTCGTGCAGGAACGTCGCCCCATACATCTCCTCCAGGCTAACGGGGAAGGCTGGAGTAGTCATAGTAGGACAACCGATCACGTCCACATCCTCGAAGACGTTGTGCAAAAGGCCGCGGCAGGCCAGGCGAACATTGTTGGCCCTGGCGTACTGGGCCCCGGTGACCTCCGCGCCCATATCCAACCAACCTTGAAACCAGGGACCATAGTCGTCGCGACGGGAAGGATAGGTTGCTTCGTGGGCCGTCACCGCTTCCGCAGCACAGAGGGTTGCCCAGGCCTCCAGGTAGCCACTGGTATCGGGCATCTTTATCGGGACTATCACCCCACCCAGGCCTTCCAACACCTTGATTCCCGCCAGCACGCTCTCCACAACCTGTGGGTCCGTATTGCCTGAGATATATTCTTCATCCACACCAAAACGGACGCTACGGACGCCACGGCCGATTCCCTCCAACATGTTGGGGACCGGTGCCGGCAAAGACGTGGGGTCGTTGGGGTCGAGACCGGCAATGGCTTGAAGCATGATCCCGGCGTCGGCGGCGCGGCGAGTCATGGGGCCAACATGGTCCAGAGATTCGGCCAGCGCGAGCACTCCATAACGGCTGACTCTTCCCCAGGTGGGTTTCATTCCCACTATCCCGCAGGCTGCGGAAGGGAATCTGATGGAACCGCCGGTGTCGCTGCCCAAAGAACCGTAGCACAGCCCGGCAGCTGTAGCCACGCCGGAGCCGCTGGAAGAGGCCCCGCTCCAGAGGTCGGCGCCCCAGGGGTTTACCGGTACCGGAAAGTCGGGGTGGTAACCGGCCATGGCGCCCTCGGTCAGGTTGAGTTTTCCCAGGATTATCGCACCGGCGGCTTTCAGCTTCTGCACCACGGTGCAGTCAAATGCGGGGACATGGTCCTTCAGGACTCTGGTGGCTCCCATGGTGGCCACGCCCCTAGTAAAACAAAGGTCCTTGACGGCCACCGGCACGCCGTGAAGAGGACCCCGATAGTCTCCATCAGCGATGGCCCCCTCCGCAGCCTGGGCGGATGCCATGGCCTCCTCGGACATAATCGTGGCATAGCTCTTGAACCGGGGGTCCTGCTCCTGGATGCGGCGAAGCGTCATTTCAGTGATTTCAACCGGCGATAGCTCCCTGGCCTCAATCAGGGCGGCAATTTCTGTGATGGTCTTGAAGTGCAGAGGTATTTCGCTCACTGGCTTTCTCCTGATGGAGCTGGGGTCGGTATCAGGTTAACCCTGGGAAGCTCCAGGTATAGAGCGTTCCCTCAAAATCTACTTCGCCGGGATGGATGAGTTCGCTGGGCGAGTTCGCCGTGCGATCTTCAATCAATGCCGTTTGAAAAACTGAAATCCATTTGCTATGTCCTCATCTGCTCCGGTGCCGGCGCTGCTTGATTCATTCCTGGAAACTTGATCAAAATCGACCTGGGCGACCTGGCTCCTGCCGACATTGCCATTACAGACAAACAGGAACTTCACAGCCACTATTCCCTACCTGACGTAATATTTCTATGCTCATATACCCGACATTTGCGAGATCGACCTGATTTCCGGGATATTGCCATCCCCGGGATGACCGGACTATATCGCCTACACCCTGGCAAGTCAACCGCAGCGTGAGGAGTCCAATCTTCAGAAATGGGCTCGTTCAACCCCGCCTGGCCCAATATCAAGGTGCCCCGGTGCCCTGATTCACGCACCAGTCTCCCAGCGTTCCATGAAGCACGATGCACCTCATGCGCTCGATCCATGAGTCCTGAGTGGGCAGCCATGACTCCATTCACCCCGTCGCCGCTGCAGACGGGAATATCTGCTTTCCGGAAATGGGTGTTCCTTGTATATGTGGTATATGTGCCGGGGCGCACCTGCGTGTGCGCCCCGGGCTGACACACGGGTCTGACCCTAGCGGGTATACACGGCCCGGTCACGTCGAATTGGTATAAGTTGCGAAATGGGCTGGTGGGTTATGCGACTTCACAGCACGAATTCAGAGTTCGAAACAATCACAGCGGTAATATCCAAAATGACGCCGGTTTATTTGCGGGTTCTGGCGCCGCCGGTATCGGTTGTTCGAAAAGTAACCTCTTTCATTTGTTTCCGGCAGGGGATAAACTGCCCTCAGCGGGGATTCAACACCGATTGGGGAGGGCCAGCAAGTCATCAGATTCAGGCACGGAAATCTACTGACGGAAGGCCGTGCCGGTCAGGGCGCTCCGGCCGCCGGGAGGCCGGGACGAAAGGCCCGGCTCCAAACATTCTCGTCTCTACGCCACCCGGATTTTCGGTTGCTCTGGCTGAGCAACCTGTGTAATGCCGCGGCCGTCTGGTTTCAACAAATTACCATTCCCTGGGTTGTCTGGGAAATTTCAGGCTCCCCATTTCTGGTTGGCCTTGCCGCGGGAACACGATCCATACCCTTTCTGGTCATCGGGCCGCTGGCTGGGGTTTTCGCCGACCGAGTCGACCGCCGGAAGATGGTCCTGGTAGTTCAGTCCTCCCTGGCCGTGGTGGTCCTTGCCTTTGCGTTGGGAGTTCACCGGGGCTACATCACCGGCGGCTCAGGGGTCTTCTACGCTCTGGTCTTCAGCGTCATTACCGGAATTCTGCATTCCCTGATCCAGCCGGTGCGACAGGCCATGGTTGCCAATACGGTTCCGCGCCAGGACTTGTGGAATGCCATCGCCCTGAATTCCATGGCCGGCAACGTAGCCCGGGTGGTGGGACCCGGTCTGGGCGGCGTGATGATCGCCTGGTTGGGTCCCGCCGTTAACTTTCTGGTCGAAGGCATTTTCTACGTATTGATGGTGTTGGCAGTCGCCCCCATCGCCCTGCCCTATCGGGAGGAGATAACCGCCAGAAAAGCCTCCGTGATGGCGAACCTGAAACAGGGATTCAGCTATGTGGTAAACGAGCAGAGGGTCCTGCGGCTGCTGCTGGTAGCTTGCATCTCTGATATCTTCATTGCTCCGATTGTCCATCTAATGCCGGTCATAGCCGATGAAGTACTGGGACGGGGTTCGGAAGTATACGGCTTTTTGATTCTGGCTACCGGAGTTGGGGGTATTATCGCCACCATGTTCTTCGCTTCTCTGGGCGGTTCAATGCGAAAAGGGTCATTCGGACTGGTGGCTCTGATGCTGTTAGCCGGCTCTACGATAGTGCTGGGAATATCGACATGGCTTTGGGTTTCTCTGTCCGCGATGTTTGGCCTGGGATTCTTCCGCCTGGTTTTCAAGATTAACAACAACAGCTTGCTGCAAGGCAACACTCCGGATTCGCTGCGAGGGCGAGTGATGTCGATCTATCATCTGGATCACGGCATCACGCCTCTGGCCAGCATGGCGCTGGGACTGGCTGCGGAGTTCTTGAAGGCAAACCTGGTGGTGATGCTGGTAGGATTACTGAGCCTGGCGCTGGCCACCTACGCATTCCTGGCCTACAAGGACATTCGTCAAATGGAGTAGGGATCTGGCATTTGGATCCTCTTCGCTGGGACGGTTAAAGCAGACACCACTGGACGGAACGTTGATCTCGCATCCCTGGCTCTGACAGTAGCGTACCAGGAAGGGATAGTTCTGAGCGGTCAGAACGTCCATTGCCACCGTGGGCTTGAGCCCATGTTTGCGTAGCAGGTCAAGGAGTCGAAAAATTCCCACTCGATGCCCGTATTCCCGGTGAGACCAGCGGGTAACATCCGGAAAAGATGACGCTCCGTAGCCTCCGGAAAGTACCGGGTTCTGGTAGGTTCCCGGGGGCGGATTCCATTCCATGTGTTCCAGGGCGACGATGACGCAGACGGCCACCCTGGCGTTGTTCGGCCAGCGCAAATATTCCCGCTGCTGGTTCAGGGGCGACCACTGATAGTGTAGGTGGTGATGAATCGGGTGTTGTAAAACCCGGGATTGACGAAGGTCCAGTCGCGCCGAAGCATTGCTTCGGCGACCTCCGGGAAGTGCTCCAGTACTCCCAGACTCAAGGTAGCAGAGCACCTGATGCGGTACTCGTCCAGGACCTCCAGGACCCTCCAGAACCCTACCCGGTTGCCGAATTCATGGGACGAATATTGTTGCACATCATAGCTTGATCATGTCCACCCAGCTTAGAACGGCAGGTCGATATCATCCGGGAGGTAACTCCCTGGGGCGGCAGCGGCTCCTGCCGGGTTACCCCCAGCGCTCCCGTTGCCTTCGCCGATAGCTCTCTGCCCGAGGAACTGAATATCCTGGACCGCCACGTCCAGGCTGTTACGGGTCTCTCCGCCCTGGGTCTGGTAAAGGCGGGAGTGCAGACGGCCTTCCACGTAGACTTGCTGGCCTTTGGTCAGGTATTGGTTGCAAGTCTCGGCCAATTTCCCCCAGGCTGAGCAGTTGAACCACTCGGTCTCTTCTCGGGGTTCTCCGGTAGCGCTGTTGTACTTGCGATTGCTGGCGATGCTGAACTTGGTCACCGCCTGACCTGATGGCGTGTAGGTCATCTCCGGGTCGCGGCCCAGGTTACCAATGACGATCAGTTTGTTCATCTTCTCTCCTCCCGGCTGTTAATTCTTGATTTTCCGCCCATCTGCGCAATCTGCCCAGCGCACCCTGGACCCACCGGGGGTCCGTTCCAGATTGCCCCATACTCCGCCAGTAAACCGATAAGCGGGAGACCCCCACCCGGTTGGCCCCCCTTGAGCCCCTGGGCCTCAACTGGCGCAGCATTGCTTTGACCTTGCCCTACCTTAAGCCCGCTTTACCCAATTCAACAAGCACCAATTGTCATATACAGGAAATTGGGCCGTTCAAACCTATTTCGCTGTCTACAACTCCCGGTCTATCGGTACCTACCTGGCGGGGCCCGTACCAACTAGAGCCCGTCGCCGATATGCTAATCATTGCCGGAAAGTCTCTCAATTTGATTGCCCAGGGTAATCAGGCCCAGATTGAGAGAAGGCCAAACGCAGGTGGACCGGGCAATACCTTTATTGAGCCATGTCAAGCAGAGTGGTACACTCGTCCAGGACCTATTTGGAAAGGGGGGACTCATGGCCCTGATACTTTCTCACGGTGGAAACACTTGCTTCACCGGGTCCTCACCTTCCAACGAGATTCTAGTTGGAACCCGGGAAGGAGTAGTGTTCATCAAAAGGGATAGCCCAGGCTCAGAATGGAAGGTTGCCCAAATTTTCATCCCAACGATCCCAATACTCTATTCATTGGGATCGAGGTTGGTGGCCTGCAGAAAAGCGTGGATGGAGGCCAGACCTTCCACACCGTACCCGGTATGGACCCAGACGTCCATCGGACCGTGTTCAATCCGCTGAACCCGGACAGGATCTACATTACCGGTGGCGTTGGCATCTACGTGACCTCAGACGGAGGTGGGCGTTGGGAGCACTGGGCCACCACGGAAAATGAAATAGGTGGCTACCCCGACTTCCTGGTGGTACATCCCCGACTTCCTGAGTTGGTGTTTGTGGCCGTAGCCCAGCACGGGCCGGGGTCGTGGCGGGATTCCCGATTCGCCGGCACGCGAATCTCCAAAAGTAGTGATGGCGGTGAAACCTGGCAGGCCCTGAGGAATGGACTACCGGACCGGCTACAGACGGCCGTCGAAGCCATGTGTCTGGAAGACTGGGGCGAGTCTTTTTCCCTGTTTGCCGCCACGGCCACCGGTGAGATCTGGAGCAGCGAAGATGGCGGCCAGAACTGGTCCGAGATCATCCGAGGCCTGGCTCCCATATCCAAGGGCGACCATTACGCCATGTTGGCGGCGGAATAGGAGCGCTAAAACCATGGGGTTTCAACCACGTACAGCAAGTGGAATGTCCGGAGAAAAATCTGGTAAGCGGAGGCGGCTATGGTAACCCCGCGATTGACTATTCATAGGAATCACATTGGCGGTCAGTGGACCGACTCCTTATCCCGGAGGACTTACCTCGGGTTCAATCCGGCCGCCAAAAGCACCGTCCTGGGAGAGTTCCAGGCTTCGGTACCGGAAGACGCCGCCGGTGCCATCGCCGCGGCCAGGGAAGCCTCCGCAGCTTGGGCCAACACGCCGGCGCCGATTCGGGCGCAAGTGCTGTTCCGCGCACTGGAAATCATGGGACGTCGAGCCGACGAAATCGCCCGCACCATCACCGTCGAGGAGGGGAAACCGCTGGCTGACGCCCAGGGCGAAGTCAAGAGGGCAATGAACATCATCGAGTACTCCGCCGGCGAAGGGCGCCGTATGTTCGGCTATACCACGCCGTCGGAGCTGCCGGGCACGCTGGCATATACGGTGCGGCGTCCGTTGGGGGTAGTGGCAATTATCACGCCCTGGAACTTCCCCATCGCAATTCCCGCATGGAAGATCGCGCCCGCCCTGATATGCGGTAACACCGTGGTGTTCAAGCCGGCTTCTGGAACACCCCTATGCGCCGTCAAGCTTGCTGAGGTCTTTGAGGCAGCCGGACTACCACCCGGGGTGTTGAACCTGATCACCGGACCGGGCTCTTCGGTGGGCAACACCCTGGTGGAAAGCCCGGACGTCAACGGCATATCCTTCACGGGTTCGACGGAGATTGGGACCAGCATTTACGCCAGGGGGGCCCAATGCTTGAAAAAGGTGCAATGCGAGATGGGCGGTAAAAATGCCGTTATCTTACTGGCCGACGCCGACCTGGACAAGGCGCTGGGCGGGATTGTTCAAGGAGCGTTCGGTTCCACCGGCCAACGCTGCACTGCCACCAGTCGAGTGATCGTTGATGCGCCGATATATGACCAATTTATGGAGCGATTGATCCAGCGCACCAGCCAGCTCAAAATTGGCAACGGACTGGAGCCGGACGTAGATGTTACACCCCTTTCCAGTGAAGACCAACTACACCGGGTCCTGAAATACATCGGCATCGGCGTCGAGGAAGGAGCCCAGCTGGCTCACGGAGGACACCAGGTCAAGGGAGGCATCTACGATCAGGGCTACTATGTGGAGCCCACCATCTTCACCGATGTTGGACTGGAAATGCGGATCGCCCAGGAGGAGATCTTCGGGCCAGTGTTGACGGTGTTCAAGTCCCAGAACCTGGAGGATGCAGTGCAGATTGCCAATAGCGTGAAGTTCGGGCTGTCGTCTTCGATCTATACCCGGGACTTGCCCCGAGCCTTCCGCTACATCAACACCGTGGAAGCCGGTATGGTGCACGTGAATGCCCCCACGCTGGGAGGGGAAGTTCATCTTCCCTTCGGAGGCTTGAAGGCTTCGGGAGTAGGCCAGCGGGAGCAAGGGGTGGAGGTGGTGGACTTTTTCAGCGAGGTTATCACTGTCTATATCGACTATGCGGATACGCCTCGCAGCCAGGCCAGGTTCATCTAGGGCGAGGTCTTCGCGCCGGGCGACATGATCTCAGAATGATACCCGCTTCAATCCCGGTCAAGACCACCCTGATTACAGATATACATTATACATTTCAACGTCAGCCAGGAGACATTATGACTGAAGCGAACGGGCCAACCAGTAAACTGTGTCACTGGGCGGGTAATACCAGCTACGCGGACATCCCGGAGGAGGTTCGGGGCGAAACCGTTACCCTCCTCTACGATCAGTTGGGTGGGATGATCGCCAGTGCGCCTTTGCCCTCCTGCCGTCCCGTGGCGGACCTGGCGGCCAGGTTGGGTGGAAGTGTCGGTTTCGCAGTCCGCGTTTCATACCGTCAAGACCAACCGGCACCCTTCGGTCCATATGGAGACAATACTGACTCTGGCCGCCGCCTTCGGCGAGATCACTTTCAACCATATTCACGACCCGTCATACTTGCAGGACCCCCGCTGCCGGGAATTTCAGCAGCGGGCTCGAATCATGATTATTCCCCGAGCCGGCTCGGGAACCCAGGGGGAACGGCTGGAAATGGGCATCACGGTCCGCACCGGCAGGGGAGAGGTATTGCGGCAGGAACTTCGCTACCCCCTGATGAGGGAAGAGGAGATTCAAGAGAAATTTCGGAGTCTGGTGGGACTGAGGCTGAGCGCTGACCGGGTGATGGACCTGGAGCAGAAACTGCTGTCGGTGGAACGAGAAGAGAATGTAGCGTCCCTATTCCAGCAATTGGAAATTGAAATCTAGCCTGGAGTACGGGATTATAGGTGCCTTCTGAAGATGCAAGCTCAAGAATTCTGCTCCAAGGCTCCTTCATTTTCGGCGAATAGTTCAATATCTTTTATTGTGTCGCCCAGGTTACAGACCGAGGACCCTTCCAGGCCCAGAGCGGTTTTGATCTGGGCGATCCAATGGGTCTCGGCTCTGGCGGTAATCGAATCATACGGTCGCAGTAGTTCTTCAGCCTCATCCAACAAAATGGTCATTTCTTCCAGAATCTCGCCTAGACGGTCTACGATAACAGTATCGGCGTTCACCATTCGATTGACTCCTGCATAACGTAAGGATATTTTGCACCGCCATCCCCCGTTTACCAGTGATTATTCAGTAACATAGTTAGCTATCTGATCTGATCAGACGACCATGGGCGGAAAGTCGTTCAACATTTGAGGAATGGCTAAATACCGCTGGTAGCAATTTATTTTATGGTGTGGGTCGAGGCGGCAGCACTTTGGCCACCCAGGGCGACAGGTCCATCAGCACCGCGGCTGGAATTTCGTGTCCCATATTATATTCACGATATTCCGGCTGATAGCCTTCCTGCCGCAAAAACCTTTGGGTAGCCTGAGCCCTTTCCAAAGACTCTGGCCGGTCAAAACGCCCATGGGCCGCGAAGATTGGCTGGTCCCGGCGGCTGGGCAGCCGGTGCTTCAGTTCTTCCGGGTCAGGCGCGGATGCACTTAGCGCCACCAGCCCGCAGAAGGTCTCGGGACGCGACAGGCCGCACCGGTAAGCCATAGCTCCACCCTGAGAAAAGCCAAGTAGTATTGCCTCCCCGGGCGACGCATTCAACTCATGGAACATTTCATCGAAAAAGCCGGCAAGGAGGTTCTCGGCTTTCACCAGGTCCCCGGGTGTTGCCTCGCCGCGGGGCGGTGTCCAGCCAAATCCCACCATTCCCAGGCCCCGGTTGAAGCTAAGCGGCCCGTTGGGGCAGAGGTAGATGTAGGCGGAAGAGCTGATCGCAGGCGCCAGGAACATCAGGTCCTGCATATTGGCTCCGAAGCCGTGGAGCATGATCACCAGTGGGTAGCTAACTGCCGGGTCGTAATCGTCCGGCCAGATGGCAATGTACCGCAGGTGTTTGTTCCGGTGCAAGCTGGAATGCATATACGGATTACGGCTGGGTATATGGTACCCTGGCGTTGGCTGCCCAAATTCTAAATACAAACTGGTTCGCCGTCAAACCCCGGTCTCCGGTCGAATCTTGAGACGGCCACCGGGGTGCAGTTCCAGCGGCTTTTGGTCCCAGCGGCTTTTGGTCCCAGCGGCTTTTGGTCATGGAACGTCGATAAAGAATAACAGTGGCTTTGGAAGAGTCGGAAACCCATTGGTCAAGCCATCGCTGGCCGCCCGTGATGCTGGCGGGGCAGATTCACCAACGGTAACGCCGCCGCAGGACCCGGGGAAAACGATTATCCTGGGTGGTTACTCCATCAGGGTGGTGCGGTGGGGGGAGCGGGTTCGATTGACTCCCCCGGAATATGGTTCTATAGTTCATTTCAGGAGTTCATTTCAGGGGTTGGACCGGTCCGGGGAACCCAGATTGATCTGGGGAATCCGGGGGAATCAGGGCAGTGCCCTGGACCAGACCCTTCACAGATCCTTCACAGATCCTTCACAGATCCTTCGATCGAGACAACCGGTGGTCGGGACAACCGGTGGTTGAAAGCCCATTGAAGTACCCGATTTTAGTCGTCAGGAGAATGCCTCGATGATGCAGAGAGGTTATGGCCGGGACCCGGAGCTAACCATCCGGATGTTCTTCACCATGGCCATGCTGTTGCTGTTGTACGTAGTGTTCATCGGTCTGCTCTTCTGGGCCGGAATACCCTGGTTTCTGGTCCTGCTGATCTCGATCGGCATGATGTTGTTCCAGTATTACGGATCGGACAAGCTGGTGCTGATGACCACCGGGGCGAAGGTGGTCACTCCGGAAGAGGAGCCCAGGCTGCACGGCATGATCGAACGGCTGGCGGCACTGGCCGACATGCCCAAGCCCAGGAAAGTGGCCATCATGGAAACTCCCGTCCCCAATGCCTTCGCTACCGGTCGTAATCCCAAAAACGCGGTGGTAGCCGTCACCAGGGGGTTGCTTAACCGCCTTGACCAACGCGAGATCGAGGCGGTGCTGGGACATGAACTGTCCCACGTGAAAAACCGGGACGTAATGGTTCTCACCTGGGCCAGCCTGATCGTCATCATGGCGGGCTATCTGCTTCAAATGATGTTCTGGATGAGCCTGTTCGGCGGGTTTGGCGGCGGGCGCCGCGATGACCGGCAGGGGTCTGGCAACGCGGCAATTGCGATTATGGCGGTCTATCTGGGCACCATAGTTATCTACTTCCTCAGCCAGCTCCTGATTCTGGCCCTGTCCCGCTACCGGGAGTACGCCGCCGACCGGGGCGGGGCGATGCTGACCGGCGCGCCGATGCAACTGGCATCCGCCCTGACCAAGATCAACAACGACATGTACCGCATCCCGGAAAAGGACCTGCGGCAGGTGTCGCACGCCAACGCTTTCTTCATCATCCCGGCCTTGAAGGGCAATACGATGGCCGCCCTGTTCTCCAGCCACCCGCCGGTGGAAAAACGGATCGAGCGGCTACGGGAAATGCAATACCACCTGGAAGGAGGGGGGCGCTAAGTCTTGGGAATCCTGAGGGTCCTCTTCGGCAGGAACAAGCTCAAGCAGCCGGACCGGGAGCGGTTTTTCGCCGTTGCCACGGCCGCGGATTCCCTGGCCGGACGCACCGACGTGAGCCTGTCCGGCCAGGCCGGCCTCGTCTTTAACCCGGTGGATTCCGGCTTCTTCCAGAGCCTGGACGGCGAGATAAGGGCCTTGCTGGAGGTCTCCGGGCGGCATACCAATGCCCGCCACGAAATAATCGATGATAGCTTTGGCACGCGCTGGGTAGTAGTTAAAGATCCTGACTTTGAAGACCTGGTCTCCACGGTCCACCTGGTATCGGAGACGATAGCGGACCACGGTTATGGCGACCGTTTGATCGCTGCGGTGTTTGGCTTGAACTACGAGGGCCAACCAGCTTATTGGATCTACAACTACAAAAGCGGCCGGTTTTACCCCTTCGTGCCGTCGGGGGCACAGCAGCGCAACAACAATGCCGAGATGCGCCTGGGCGTCCTGATGGATACCGAGCGGCTGCCGGTCCAGAAAGGGCTGGAGCAATGGTACGCCCTCTGGGGAATCCCCTTCTAGCCCCAATACGGTTTAGTTAAGCAGAACAACTGCGTCACGAAAGGGTTTTGAGGGTTGAGGCCATCGTCTATGCTCCGGTCGTTTCAGTCGGAAATTGGACATTTTACGTTTGACCACCCGGGGG
>DASTLM010000227.1:0-7698 GCA_035714945.1 Dehalococcoidia bacterium
ATGCGATGGGCCAGTTCGCGGATCACGTCGTCGGGTACCGACGGCGCCACTCCTTCAAAGTTCACCCACCCGGCGACATGGGGCGCTCCGTGAAATGATGGCTTGCCCTGGCCTTCCAGGTCCCACTTCAGGAACAGGTAACCCGGAAAGAGGGGGGCAAAGTGGGCCACGTCCCTGGCCTGGTGGGCCTTGACGCGAGGCGAAAAAATCTCGAATCCGGCCTTTAGGAGTTCGGAAGCCGCCAGAAAGTCCCCCTGGGGTTCAGTGCGGAGGATATACCATTTGCCGCTACGCATTACTAAAGATTCCAACTGCTATCTCCAATATCAGTCTTCCCTCATGCATCAATCCCCGGGCCGGTGCGTCCTGGTTGGAAGATGATCCCCCGCCGTTGCCGCTGGCGCGACTGAACCGGTTCCACGGCTCCGGTGCGCGTCTGAGGACCGCCTGGGGTGGTTGCTCTTCTGGTGCATGGTGGCTAATCTTTAGCGTCGCCCGCCTCTCACAACCACCTCACAGCCACAAAGTTTATACCAGTCATTTGCCATTAGCAAGTGTCTCAAGGGGCGATTGCCGCCAATATATCGGGGCCGGAAGCCCGCCCGACTGTCACTCAGCCTGGTCAAGTCTTGATCTCCTGGGCCCAACTCTCATTGGCTTGATACCAATCGACCAGGTTCTGGATGCCCTGGTTCAGCGTGGTCTGGGGCTGCCATTGCAGCAGGCTCTTGGCCTTGCTAATGTCGGCCCAGGTCGCCAGAACATCGGCAGCGTGGGCGGGCTGGTATTCAATTTTGGCCTTTTCCTCCAGCATCTGCTCGATCGTCTTGATGGTGTCCAGCAGCACCGCTGGCCGGTCCGACCCCAGGTTGACCACCTCGTAACCCACCGGTTTCAAGGCGGCAACCGTCCCCCGGGCAATATCGTCCACGTAGGTAAAGTCGCGGGACTGCTGCCCGTCGCCGTATACCGTCACCGGGACCCCCCTGGAAATCCACTGGACAAACCGGAACAGGCTCATGTCGGGGCGGCCCGCCGGTCCGTACACCGTGAAATACCGGGGTATGGTAATGTCGATTCCATACAGGTAATGGTAGGTGTAGCACAGCACTTCAGCGGCCTTCTTGGAGGCGGCATAGGGGGAAAGCGGGCCGTTGGTGTTGGCGTCTTCCCGAAAAGGTTGCGGATTGTTGGAGCCGTACAGGCTGGAAGTTGACGCCAGGACAAACTTGCCGACTTCATGCTCTCGGCAGAGCTCCAGCAGGTTCAGGGTGCCGGTAACGTTGGTCTCGAAGTAGACCCAGGGGTTTTCCACCGACTGCCGGACGCCGGCACGCGCGGCCAGGTTGATCACCGCGTCGAACTTCCGGTCGAACTTCCGGTTGAATAACTTGCCCAGTCCGTCCCGGTCGCAAATATCCAATTTATGAAAGGTGAACCCGGGTTTGCCCTTGATCTGGTTCAGCCGCCAGTGCTTCAGACGCTGGTCGTAGGCGTCGTTGATGTTGTCGACTCCGGTAACTTCGTGGCCCTGGGAGAGCAACAATTCGCTCACCTTCGAAGCAATGAAGCCCGCGCAACCGGTTACCAGGTAATTAGGCATTATCGTCTCACCGTCAGGTTAGAGTTGGTGAACCGGGCACTTTCAGTCAGCGGGTGGTATCCGGGTAATGCAATGGGCGATCATCGGTACGAAAAACGCCCTCAGTCCCCACCCGGCGCGCCAAAATCACAACGACTCACTGATGCGATTGTAGTAATCCCCTTTGATAAGAGCAAGCCACCCCTCGGGCAGGTTTCAGCCGTTTCATGGTCCAACCGGTCCGCGTCCAACCGGCCCGCTGGAGCCGCCGGTGCCTGGACTGGCGCGCTATAAGCCAGCTTCGGGGCAGCAATTTGAGGCGTGGCTCGGCGGCGTGTGATACTATTTGTAATGTCGACATCGAGCCTACCCATATTCGGGGGCCGACAAATCTCTGGGAGGAGGGCACCTGATGCAGAGCAGTGAACTCCGCTTGACCGAAATGTCCCACTGCGCCGGTTGAGCCGCCAAGCTTAGCCAGGAGGATCTGGTGCAGATCCTGAGCAAACTGCCGGTGATGGTACATCCCGACCTGCTGGTGGGGATCGAGACTGGGGATGACGCGGCGGTCTATCGTCTGAATGACCAGATGGCCTTGATTATGACCGTGGACTTCTTCCCGCCGATAACCGACGATCCCTTCGAGTTTGGCGAGATCGCCGCGGCCAACTCCTTTAGCGACGTTTACGCCATGGGGGGTAAACCCCTGATTGCCCTCAACATCGTGGGCTTTCCGGCGTCCCTGGACCGGGCGATCCTCGGTGAAATCCTCCGGGGCGGCTACAGCAAGGCCAAAGAGGCCGGATGCCTGATCGCTGGGGGCCACACCGTGGACGACCCGGAACCCAAATATGGTCTCTCCGTAGTCGGATTGGTGGAGCCGGGCCGCCAGGTAACCAACGCTGGGGCCCGTCCGGGCGATGTTCTGGTGCTGACCAAACCGCTGGGCACCGGCATTATAACCACCGCCGGCAAGCAGGGCATCGTCGACCCTGGGGTCATGAAAGGCGCGGTTACTACGATGGCCACCCTGAACCGGGCCGCTTGCGACGCCATGATCCGGGTGGGGGTTCACGCCGCTACCGATGTTACCGGCTTTGGCTTGATGGGGCACTTGAAGTCCATGGTGCGGGGCAGCAAGGTCACCGCCGAGATTCGTCTCGGCCAGGTCCCGGTGCTCCCGGGCGCCTGGGACTTGCTGGACCGCGGCGTGGCGCCGGGCGGCACTCACCGCAATCTGCACAGCGTCGCTGACACGGTCCAGTGGTCAACCGAACTGTCTGAGCGAGAGCAGTTGCTATTGTGTGACGCCCAGACTTCCGGCGGACTGCTCATATCGGTGGCCGGTGATAAGCAGGATGCCCTGGTGTCGGAATTAAAAGCCAATGGTGTTGAAGTTGTCGCCGTGGTCGGGGCAGTTACTGAAGAGTCGCCGGGCCGGATCAAGGCTCTAGTTTAAGAAGCAGGAGAAAGCGATTTGGAACCGCAATTCGGCCTGAAGCGGCCCGACCAGGTCCGGACCGCTCCGGACCAGGACCGGGGAGACCGGGTGCCGCCCGGCCAGTTCTTGAGTGCCAAATTTCCGGTGCTTACCTATGGTTCATCCCCGGAAATAGACCTCAAAACCTGGAAGATTCGAGTGTTTGGGCTGGTCGAGCAGGAAGTGGAGCTGGACTGGGAACAATTCACCAGACTGGAATGGGTTGGCCTGACCGCCGACTTCCACTGTGTCACTCAGTGGAGTTCCCTGGACAATACCTGGGAAGGTGTTCTCTGCTCCACCCTGGTTGCCGCGGCCCGACCCATGCCCGAGGCCCGTTTTGTAATGGCCCATTGTTACGGTGCTTACAGCACCAACCTGCCCCTGGATGTGGCGATGGCAGAAGGCATATTGGCCCACCGACAGAACGGCCAGGAGATCGGCAAAGACCATGGCTGGCCCTTGCGCCTGGTCGTGCCCAGTCGCTACGCCTGGAAAAGCGCCAAATGGGTCAACGGTATCGAATTGTTGGCCGAGGACCGCCCGGGATTCTGGGAGAAGAGGGGCTACAACAACAACGCCGATCCCTGGAAGGAAGAACGGTTCTGGCCCGAGTTGACCAGATAAGGGGTTTTAAGGATCACGCCGATCCGTTTTTGTCCGAGCCCAGCAACTTCACCCCAGGCAAAAAGCCGCCCCGGTCGTAAGCAAGACCGGGGCGGCCAAATTAGCGACAAATTAACTGAAGTATCGAGCCGGCGCATCCCTGGTCAGGCTGCCTTCCTCTCCCCCGTCGCGGGAGCGGCGGCTGCCTCTCGCACTACCCTACCTGGCTGGCCAGCCAGATCCCTGGTGTAGCCGCACTGCAGGCAATTCAAGTATTTGCCGTACATATCCTGGTTCAGGTACAGGTCGCCCTGGCACCTGGGGCACCCCTTGAACACGATCATTTTTGAACCACCACCTTCATTATGGGCCCGTAAGTTTCACCATGGGCCCGTAAGTTTCACCAATATTGGCGCAAGCCCATAAAACACTCACATCATAAACCTTGACACAGACTGTGTCAACAACTATTATATTATATGTACATATTCCTCCGCAGGCAGGAAGATTTTTGCAGGACCGACCCAGGCCTAGAATTCGAGAAGACACCGGCCGATCGCCCCGGTTTCCGCCGTCGGTTCCGGTGCAGGCGGTTCTCGCCCACCGAAATGAGACAACTTCCGGCGCAGGTACTGACGATGAGACTAACGATGAGCCGGAATATGATATTGAGGGGGTCTATGTCATCAGCGTCGCCGCTCGCATTCTGGAAATGCACCCTCAGACGCTCCGCAAGTACGAGCGTTTGGGCCTGGTCAATCCAGTGCGGACGGTGGGAATGCTGCGGCTCTATTCTCCAGTCGATATTCAGAAAATCTTGCTAATCCGGCATCTTATGGTTAATCTGGAACTGAACCTGGCGGGCGTAAAATTCGCTCTGGCCCTGGTGGATAATCTCATGGGGTTACGGGAGCTAGTTAAAATCCGGATAGACGATGGGAAGACCAGGGCGATGTTGGAACAGGAAATCTCACGCCTCCTCCAGAACCTGAACTTGCCCCTGCAACTGCCCCTGAACCTTCGGCTGAACCTACCACTGAACCAGTCCATGGAAGAGTAGGACCTGAATGCAGTGGTTCCGCAAGCCGTTACGCAGGATTTTATTTATGACCAGTGAATCAAACGAGGCGCAAGTTGCTAACCAGGAATCTACGGGAGAATCCCCGGAAGGAAATATTTTGCTAAACTATCAGCACCTGCCCGCCGAAGAACAGATCGCCGCCCTTGGCCAGGACCTGGGACAGGCCCTGAAAGAGGCGAACCAGAATCGCGACGCTGCCCAGCGCGCCCAGGCAGAGCTGGTCAATTACCGAAAGCGGGTCGATGAAGAGCGCATTTCTCTACAGAAATATTCCAACGGCAGGCTGATCGTCAAGCTGCTTCCGGTGGTAGACGAGCTGAGGTTGGCCATGGACAATGCGGATCACTCGGAAGCCAACAATCCCTGGCTGGAAGGTGTCAGGCTGATTCATCGAAAGGTCTCTAACTTGCTGGAGTCAGAAGGGGTGTCGAAGATGGAGCCCATCGGGGCCCAATTTGACCCTCTGGAGCATGAGGCGGTGGGAACCCAGGAAACCAACCAGTGTCCCCCGGGGCACGTTGTAGAAGTAGCGCGCAACGGCTACCGGCTTCATGACCGAATAATTCAACCGGCCCAGGTTGTGGTAGCCCGTGAAATAACGAAACCCAAAAATAACGAAACCCAAAAATAGCGAAACCCAAAAATAACGAAACCCAATAAGACCGGTGACTACACCGAAGAGTAAGGAGACAAGACATGGCTAAAGTCCTGGGCATAGATCTGGGCACAACCAACTCGGTGGCCTCCGTGGTGGAAGCCGGCGAACCGGTCGTGGTGGAAAACGCTGAAGGCGGGCGATTGACCCCGTCGGTGGTCGCCGTCAACGCCAGAAGCGGTGAGAGATACGTTGGACAGACCGCCAAACGGCAGGCCGTGACCAACCCGGAGAACACGGTGTTCTCCGTCAAGCGGCTGATGGGTCGCAAGTTTGATGACAGTGAGGTCAAAACGGCCATTGGCCGGTTGCCTTACAAGATAGTGAAGGCGGCTAATGGCGACGCCCACGTTCATATGGCCGGGGAGGACTACGCGCCGCCTCAGATTTCGTCCATGATACTGCAAAAGATCCGCCAGGACGCTGAGGCCAAACTGGGCGAAAAGATCAAGCAGGCGGTAATCACCGTCCCGGCCTATTTCAATGACGCTCAGCGTCAGGCGACCAAGGATGCGGGCACCATCGCTGGTCTGGAAGTCTTGCGCATCATCAACGAACCGACTGCGTCCGCCCTGGCCTACGGTCTGGACAAAAAGCTGAAAGAAGCCACCATCGCGGTGTTTGATCTGGGCGGCGGTACTTTCGATATCACCATTTTGACCATGGGTGAAGGGGTTTTTGAGGTCAAGTCCACCAACGGCGACACCTATCTGGGCGGTGACGACTTCGACGAAAAAATCCTGGAATGGTTGCTGCAGGAGTACCGCCAGGAAACGGGTATCGACCTCCGCAAGGATAAAATGGCGTTGCAGCGTTTGCGGGACGCGGCAGAACGGGCCAAGGTCGAGCTTTCCAGCACCATGCAGACTGAGATTAACCTGCCATTCATCACCGCTGACGCCAGCGGGCCGCAGCACCTGATCAAGACCCTTACCCGTTCCAAGTTGGAGCAGTTGGTGGCCGATTTGATCACGCGCACTGAAGGCCCCTGCAAGAAGGCTTTGGCCGATGGCGGGGTCTCGGCCAGCAGCCTGGACGAAGTAATCCTGGTCGGCGGTATGACCCGCATGCCGGCGGTGCAGGAGAAGGTCAAGGCGCTATTCGGCAAGGAACCCAACCGGTCGGTCAACCCGGACGAAGCGGTGGCGCTGGGTGCGGCCATTCAGGGCGGCGTGCTGTCGGGAGACGTCAGCGACATCGTCCTGCTGGACGTCAGTCCGTTGACCCTGGGTCTGGAGACCCTGGGCAGCGTGATGACCACCTTGATACCCCGCAACACCACGATACCGACCAAAAAGACCGAGACCTTCACCACTGCCGCCGATACCCAGACCAGCGTGGACATCCACGTCCTCCAGGGAGAGCGGCCAATGGCTAACGACAACAAGTCCATCGGCCGGTTCATTCTGGACGGCATTCTGCCCGCGCCCCGGGGTGTGCCTCAGATCGACGTCACCTTTGATATCGACGCCAACGGAATCCTCAGTGTGTCGGCCAGGGACAAGGGCACCGGCAAGGAGCAGAAGATCGTTATTCAACCCAGTTCCGGCCTGAGCAAAGAGCAAATCAGCCAGATGGTGAATGACGCCAAGAGTCACGAAAGCGAGGACCAGCGTCGCCGGGCCGAGATCGAGACCCGGAATCAGGCTGATACCCTGGTCTACAGCACGGAAAAGATGATGCGGGACAACGCGGATAAAATCCCGGAGGAATTGAAGACCAGCGTTGGAGCCAAGATAACCACCCTGAAAAGCGCCATTGAGGCCAACAACGTCGCCGAAATGCAAACATCAATGGCCGATTTGAACCAGGCGGTCCAGCAGATCGGTCAGGCGGTTTACGCCCGGGCCAGCGCCGCCGGGTCAACCGACGGCGGGGGGCAGGAAGCGCCACCTGCCGACGACGAGCAAGGTGGTACCACTGTAGAGGGAGAGTTCAGAGAGGTCTAAAATAGGGGCTTGAACCCTATTACGGTGAGGCGGGCCGGTCTGGTATAATGGATGGATAGTGCCAACCTGGCCTGTCCAAAGGCTGAGTCTTGGAGAGTGAAAATGAGCGCACCACACGATAGCGCAGATCAAGGGGTAGTAGGAACCGAAGGAAAGGGCAATTGGATCATTGAAGGGGTCGACCAATCATTGACTCCCCTGCAGTATCACTACCTGAGCCTGTTGCAGAGATTGATTGCTACCAAAAATAGCTATCAGACTAACCCCAAGCTTGAGTCCTGGATGATGGACGCCGTCAAGAAATCGGTTTACTCGGCTTTGCGAGACTGTATTGAGGCCAACGTC
>DASTLM010000228.1:0-4631 GCA_035714945.1 Dehalococcoidia bacterium
CGGCAAGCAAAGTGGTCCGGGCCGGTCCGATTTTCTAAAACCCCGTTTGGTTGGCAATCGCCGGCAAAATTAATTGTAGATGGGCAGGTTTTCACCTGCCCATCCCGGCGGCCACGAAGGCATTCCGACCGTCAGTGCATCGGGGAAAAGGCGGCCGGCAGCATAATCTTGTTCTCCTGGCGGACCAGAAACTCCCGGGTCGGCGGCGGCCAGTGCTCGTTCTTGCCCGCCTCTTCCCGGATTTTGTTGCGCTCGGCCAGGTCCTTATAGGGCCAGATATGCACCCACTTGTTCAGCCCGCCCAGTTCGGTGTACATACCGGCGGCCAGGGGGGAATATTCCTCTCGATGAGGGATCGCGGCGGCCCAGCGCTTGAGGACTTCACCCATTGACCCGGGCTGATAGGTATAGCTGCGCATCTCGTAGATGTTACCCAGCGCCTGGTCGCCACCCATTGGCCGCATGAACTCGGCGGGGTTGTAGATCTCCGACTCCATGTTCAGAATCAAGCCGTCACTCTTTGGCGGCCAGTTAGGATCCTTGGCGGCAACTTCGCGGATGCGAGTCCGCTCGCCCAGGTTCTGGTAGGGCCAAACGTGAATGACCTGGTTCAAAGGGCCGATGTCGGTATGCCAGAAAGCTCCCAGCTTGGAGTACTTTTCGCGATGGGGCAAAGCGGTGGCGAAGTTCGCTTCAAACTGAGCGGTCCCACCGGGCTTCAGGGTGTAGGTCCGTACTTCGTAAATCATGGTGACTCCTTTTCTCCAAATTCAGGCATTCCTGGTGTATCAGCCGTAACGCGCCTAGTCTAGCAAAATCCTGCGGGATGGGCAATCTGATTGCTTCAGGCACCCCGGGCCGCCGGAGACAGATGCCGGCGCAAGGCCAGGCTGACCGGTAGGATCATCATGGTGACCATCCCCATCACCACCACGGTGACGTTCAGACTGAACCCATCGGCGATGACCCCGTAAAGCAGTGGGGCCAGCACCGTGCCACCTTCGTTGGTGGTATAAAAGAAACCGTAGAGGCGGGCCCGCCGACGGGCCGGAATCAGGTAGGCTACACCGGCGTATAGCGCCGAGGATGTTCCGTTCAGTCCGATGCCCAGGACCACCATCAGCGGGGCCAAACCCAGAGCTGGAGTCACCAGAGACAGCATCAACAACGCCGCCGTTAACCCCTTGGTGGCCCAGATCAGGGTCACCGTCTCGAAGCGGTCGCCCAGCCACCCGACCACGTACTTGCCCAGGGCCCCGCCGGAAAAAAGCAGGACCAGCATCAAGCTGATCTGACCAGGGCCCATGCCTCTGGCGTCCATGACAAAAGGCAAGAACACCAGGGATGCGCCTCGGGTAGCCGAGTCGAGAAATCCAACTACACTGAGCATGACGAACCCGCCCAAGGATCCACCATTCCCAGAATCCGTGGCGTTGGACTCCTCTTTGGGCAGCGGCTTGCCGATGTCCACGGAACTCCGGAGGGGGATGGACAACGCCATCAACAGCAGGCCGCCGATACCCACCACCCACAACACGGCTCTCCAGCCAAAGGGTATGGCGATCAACGCCACCAGGGGCGCCAATATTTTACCCAGGTCGCCGGCGAAGTTGACCGTGCCCACCGCGGTGGACCGCCCCCGGTCCTCGTAGGCCCGCGACACCAGGCTGGACCCCAGGGGATGTTGCGTTCCTCCCCCCAGACCGCCGATAAAGCCCACCAGCAGCAGCGCGATAAACACCGGGGACAGGGCCATTCCCATCAGGCCCACCGACACCCAGGCATTGCCCAGCACCAGCAGCCAGAACTCACCGACTCTTTCGGCCATGATCCCCGCGGGGATTTGCAGGATAGCCGTCGAGCCATTGAACATGGTGCGCAGCAGTCCTACTTGAAAGTAAGACAGCCCCAGGTCCTTTTGCATCACCAGTTGCAGCGGGACCAGCAGCGCGAAGCAGAGGTCGCTGAAAACGTGCATCGCCGAAGCGAAGGTCAACGTTCGCCGCCATTGCGGGGCTCTAGTCACAAACTCTAGCAATTCAGGCTCGGATAACTTCCGGTCAAACTTCCGGTCAAACTTCCGGTCAATTTTCCGTTACAATTTCCGGTCAATTTGTCTGAAATGTCCCTGGTCTCGATGTCCGCTAGTTTAGGAACGCGCATCAGAACTGTCAAATCATTTGAAATTAGCCAGCTTTGACATGGCGGCGACCCGACGCCTATCATGTTCCTCAAATCATCCCAAATCCCAGGAGGAGCAACGTGGCGACGATCCCGGAACTAAGGGAGCAGTACCAGGGCCTGGACCGGCAACTGACCTGGAGAAGTGAGGAGGCCATTGACCGGCAATGCCTTCTGGCCTTCCGGTACGAGTTCCCGGAACAGGAATCTGAAGTTAGCATCGACACCGACGAATTCACCGCGGTTTGCCCGTGGACCGGCTTGCCCGACTACGGAATACTATCGATCACCTATGTACCTTCACAAAGCTGCATTGAACTGAAGTCGCTGAAGTACTACTTGCTGTCCTACCGGGACGTGGGCATCGTGCAGGAGCACGCCGCCAACCGCATCCTGAAGGACCTGGTGGACCTGTGCCAACCCCACCGGATGAAAGTCACCCTGGACTACAAAGTCAGAGGCGGTATTCACACCGCCGTCTCTGCCGAATATCAGACTGCCAAGGACTAGGTCATGCGATTTTCCGGCACCTTCATCATCGTCGTTGCCCTGTTCATCACCGTGCTGATCACTTCCAATATCATGGCGGTGAAGCTGATTCACGTGGCGACCCTCCCCGGTCAGTTCATGGGCAGCGACCTGGTGTTTCTGCCCGCTGCCATCATCGTGTTTCCAATTAGCTACATTATCGGCGACGTGCTCACGGAGGTCTATGGCTTCCGAACGGCGAGGGGCGTTATCTGGTTGGGTTTCGCCTGTAACCTGCTGGTAGCCTTATTGCTGTGGCTGGGAGGGATCATCCCGGCAGAAGTCTTCTGGCCCAATCAGGCAGCCTACACGACCATATTGGGTCAGTTCCCCTTGATTCTCGCCGGTTCCTTTATCGCCTATCTGGTAGGAGAGTTCTCCAATTCGGCAACCTTGTCATTGTTGAAATCCGCTACCCAGGGTCGACTGCTCTGGCTGCGGACCATCGGTTCGACGGTAGTCGGTCAGGGGTTCGACTCCTTTGCGTTCATCTTCATCGCCTTCGGAGTCGGTGGCGCATTGGGGCCGGAAAATCTGTTCCGTACGGCCCTGTTCCAGTGGTGGGCTAAAATCGCCTATGAGGCCGCCGCTACTCCGCTTACCTATGCGATAGTCACCTTTCTGAAGAGCAAAGAACAGCTGGACGTGTATGACTCGCCGGGCTCCCTTAACCCCCTGGGGGTATTCGCTTAGCAGGTTGATGAGAAACCCTTTTCGACCATCCCCCTACCCCCTTCCTGACCAGGAAGGGGGTGAAAATTATATCTGGGGGACACCCCCAGACCCCTGCCAAAGGGGCTTCACCCCTCTGGACTCCCCTTTTTCAGCACCCTGTTAGGCGGAAGACTGCACTCCGGAGCTGGATATTTGCCAATAGCCGGGGCACCTCGATGGTAGAGGTGCCCCGGGCCTTATCCGGTAAGCTCTGGGGCATCCGCCGGCTATTGACCCGGCGACTGTTCTGCCATTTGAGTAATGTTGTGGTTCAACTGGTCTCTCATGGCGCTGGTAGCAGTCAATTTAGCAGCAATTTCCCGAGATGCGTCGTCGTTTCGGTAAGTGTTCCTTAGCTGGATGTGCAGGTCCCGGTAAAACACCAGGTCATCTTCGTGCAAGGCCTCAATAATGGTCCCGCTAAAGGGACACCGGTCGACGCCCACCAGGGCGGCCAGGGATCCCTCGCCAGCTCCGGTTCCCGATTTAATGATGTACTCCCGGGGGGATGGTTGCCCCAGGTAAGTTCCTCGGAACCAGGCAGTGGTGCTTTGCGCCACAGTTAGCACGTAGCGCCACTGGTGCCTGCCCAGGGTCTCTAGAGAACCGGCCGCTTCCAGGTCACCGTAGATCCTCCTGAAAATGGCCCAGATATCCGCGGCGCAGTCATTTACCGATTCAATATAAACCTCAAGGCCTTCCAGGAACGGCGCGGCCGCAGCCTCAGCCTGCATCACTTGATAGGTGGGATGCTGCATCCAGGCCGGCTGATACACCGGCTCCAGGTCGCCTCGGAGCACCTGCTCATACACATCGGGTGCTTCACCACCCAGGGAGTCGACCAACTCCTCCACCCAAACCAGATCGGGAGATACCTCCATCAGCGGTATCGAGCGGACAAAGTCCACGACCAACCGCAGCCTGGCCTGTTGCTCTGGCGAGACGCTGCTCCG
Source organism: Dehalococcoidia bacterium (assembly GCA_035714945.1). Lineage (GTDB taxonomy): Bacteria > Chloroflexota > Dehalococcoidia > Lucifugimonadales > UBA3495 > Casp-Chloro-G3. The sequence continues at coordinate 4,377 of DASTLM010000228.1, forward strand.
GCCCGGGGAACCGCCGCCTCTGCGGAAAGGACTGGGCAGGGCCCGGCGGGGAGCTGATAGCGCCGGGGCCGAGGAAGCGGCGGCGGGCGGGGGCGCGGTCGCGGAAATTTGCGGCCTGGTGATTCGGACCAACTCCGGGAATACCGGAGCTTGCTGGGTCATCTTCCTGGGCAGGTAGACCCGGGTATAGTAGGCGTAGGCTCCACCCGTCGAGGCAATCAGGCCCAGGGCCACCATCGCCGAAAACAACCAGAT
>DASTLM010000229.1:0-8060 GCA_035714945.1 Dehalococcoidia bacterium
TATCCTGACAGGGCCATTTAAGGCTGAACACCTTCCCCTCGACAACCCCTCGTTCCCCCCTCTTTTTCGGTGTTCAATTGCAATATACAACTGTATGTGGGTGAATGGCTGAAAATTTGGCGTGAGTTTGGTGTGTTTATCCCGGTTTTCGCTCCAGATGCCTGGCTGCAACTTGCAGCCTTGATTTTCAGTCCAACAATCCCTGAGTGCTGAGTGGTGTTCCACTTGCAGACTGGGTTTATCAATGTAAAATTAGGCTCGCTGCGCTGATTGATTTGCGCTGATTGATTAATGGGACGGATCAATACCCGTCGGCTCAGCTTTTCCCTCAGGGCCACACCCTGGGGCCCGGTCATTCGGTGGGGCAATATGTTAGAACACATGGGAATAAGGTGGGGCTACGTGTTTTTGCGGGCCCCATCGCATCTGGCAGATGATGACGTCAAATACCTGATGACCCAGGCGGTAGAAATGTACCTGTTGGGGGAGGACGAACGCAACATCAAGGGTTCCAGCTACGACGGAAAGCTGTACACCGAGGGCAAATACGAATTATTGGGCGAACTGGGAGGACAACGGTTCGACGCCGACATGGATACGATCTACGGCCGTGACCGATCCACCTTTCTGGTCAGCGAACAGACCAGGGGCGGGGGACCGACAATCTCCCGAAACTAGAATTATGGCGCGTTGCGCGTTTATCGCAGCCTTTGCCCGGCGGTGAAACCAGCAAGGGGGTTGTGATAAAATCCGGATATTGTTACGAATTGGTTCTGCATCAAACTGCAATAGTAAACAGTGAGTCAACCAGGAGGCATGATTATGGCAGTTTCACGAGATATAGCGTTGATGGCCCATCTAATGCGCCGGGCCGGGTTCGGCGCCCGTCGGGAGGAGTTGGAGCAATACGTTGTCCAGGGTTATCAAGCCACGGTGGAATCGCTGCTCAATCTTCAGGAGGACGACGGTGTCGAGGAGGACATCGTCGACCGCTACTACATCGACATCGATGACCGTCGGAATTCAGACCCCACCAATGCCTGGTGGCTGTACCGCATGATCAACACCGCCAATCCCCTGGAAGAGAAAATGGCCCTGTTCTGGCACGGTCTGTTCGCCACCGCCTATGAAAAGATTGAGAACGGCCGGGCGATGGCGTCCCAGATTGATCTGTTTCGCCAGCACTGCCTGGGGAACTTCCGCACCATCCTGGTCAAGCTTTCCCGTGACCCGGCCATGATCATCTGGCTGGACAACAATACCAACCATAAGGGCACTCCCAACGAAAACTACGGCCGGGAATTGCTGGAGTTGTTTTCGATGGGCGTGGGCAATTACACCGAGGAGGATGTCAAAGAGTGCGCCCGGGCCTTTAGCGGCTGGACCATCGCCAACTTCAACGCCCGTTATCCCTGGGGTCCCTACCCGATGGAGTTCGAGTACCGGCCCGAGGACCATGACGACGGTGAAAAGACTTTTCTGGGCCAGCGGGGCCGGTTTAATGGCGAGGACATCATCGACATAATTGTCCGTCAGCCCGCCACCGGTCGGTTCATCGCTGCCAAACTCTATAATTTCTTCGTGTCTGATGACCCGGCTCCGGCCGATGCCATCGAAACCCTGTCCAGCGCTTACTTCGAATCCCATTACGATATTCGCACGGTGATGCGGGTGCTGCTCAACTCGGACTTCTTCAAAAATGCGGTGTATGCCAGGGTCAAAAGCCCCGCCGAGATGGTGGCCAGCGTCTTGCGGCTGGTGGGCGATTTCCAGGAGCCAAAGCCGGGCCTGTTGGAGACCACCTACGAGTCCAAGTACATGGGCCAGGAGCTACTCAACCCTCCCACCGTCGAAGGCTGGCACACCGGCCGGGAGTGGATCGACAGCGGTTCGCTGGTGGGGCGGGTCAATTTCTCCGCAGACCAGGTCGGCAATCTGAACCAGCCCGGCGTTCGCGATATAATCGCCCGCCTCGCCGGACGGGGCATCAGCATGACGCCGGAAGAATTGGTGGATGGCTGTCTGGACTTGATCGGGCCCCTGGCAGTGGAAACGACGACCCGTAGTTCCCTGCTGGGCAAAGCCGGTGCTGCCGGGGAGCTTCGACTGGACACCGAGTCAGGCAAACAAGAGTTCGCCCGGCGGGTGGCGGAGATGCTGCAACTGATCGTTGCCACCCGGGAGTTCCAGTTCGCTTAGCTGGACCTGGTGTCAGAATCCACCGAAGCGCGGAGGGGACTCCCTTCTTGAGCTGCCCGGTCGATCCAGGTTTATCTTGATGATCTAACCGGAACCGATAATAAATAAATCCCCCAGCCCCCGTAGATCGGGCGCCAGGGTGTACTGGAGACCGTAAATATGACCACAGTGCCGGAAATCAAGCGTACCTACCAGTACGACCACACCATTGGCATGGACGATTTCGCCGGACGTTCATTTCGCAACCTGGCCGACCTGGCCATCGGCCCCCGGGAGATGCTCTACGTTTTGCAGCGGGGCGAGTCAGTGCACCACAACGTCTCGATCAAGAAATGCAATGTCGGCGAAGAGTGGTTCGGCGACTTCGGGGAGTTTGGCACGGCACCGGGTCAAATGGTGTGGCCTGCCGGGATCGCCATTGACTCCCAGCAGCGCCTGTATGTGACCGACGAGTGGAACCAGCGGGTGTCGGTCTTCGATACCGATGGTAACCTGTTGGATGAGTGGGGCGAAGCAGGCTCTGGAGAAGGGCAGTTCAACCGTCCTTCCGGCATCGTATTAGACCCTGGGGAAAATTTGCTGGTGGTGGACGCCCGGAACCATCGGGTGCAGAAGTTTGCCCGGAATGGCCGGTTTATTAGCCAGTGGGGCAGCCACGGCACCGGCCCCGGGCAATTTAACATGCCCTGGGGTATCGCGGTGAGCGCCTCTGGCGAGATCTACGTCACCGACTGGCGCAATGACCGGGTGCAGAGATTTGCTGCTGATGGGGCCTTCATACTGGAGTGGGGATCATCGGGCCGGGGTGCCGGGGAATTCAACCGGCCGGCGGGCATTGCGGTGGACGCTGACGGCGACGTGTATGTGGTGGACTGGCACAACAACCGGGTGCAAGCCTTCGACCGTCAGGGCCAGTACATTGACCAGTTAATCGGCGATGCCTCCATGTCCCGCTGGGGGAGCCAGTTATTGGCGGCCAACCCGGTTATGGAGCGATACCGCCAGACGGCCAGGCACCCGGAACTCGAGGGGCGGCTGTTCCGGCCCCGGGCGGTGAAAGTGGATGGCCAGAACCGTATCTTTATTGTGGATTCATGCAAGGGCCGGTTGCAGGTATACCGGAAAAACTCGGCTTGACCCCAGTCCCTTCTGAGCCATCTACGAAGGCTGTTGCGGTGGCTCCATAAAAAGGGCCAGGCTTACGGTGGTTCCCTTTTCAGGAGCGCTTCTAATTTCAGTCTGACCGCCAATGGCTTCGGCGTAGTCAGTCATCATGGCTATTCCCTGGGAGTAGGACTCGGCGTCGACATCGAACCCGCATCCGTCGTCCGTCACCGATAAGATCAGATTGCCAATCTCATTACAGATCAATTTTACTTCGATGTGGGTGGCCCGGGCGTGTTTCAAGGCGTTGTTCAGAGCTTCTTCGGCAATCCGGTAGACGCCCAGTCTCTGTTCCTCGGGGAGTTGGGTGTCCCCAGCCACGTCCAGGGCGAAAACATCGGCGTCGATGATCAGGGCAGTCTCCAGCAATTCGCCGACCCGGTCAGTCAGGCTGCGCATTGCTGGTACCAGACCCATTTTGACAATTGCCGGATACAGCTCGTGGCTTACCCGGCGCAAGTCCTCGTCCTGCACCTTCTGCAGTTCAACCTGGACCTGCTCCAGCAGGAGGGATGCCTGGTCCGGCTTGCTGGTCAGCATACTCTGGCAAATGCCCAGAGACAGGGAAAGGGCTACCAATTTGGACTGAATGTGTCCGTGCAAGTAGTCAGCCATCTCCCGTCGTACCGATTCCTGCACCACTACCAGCCTCTGGGATGCCTTCCGGGAGTCGATGTAGGTAGATGGGCCAGATGTATCTGAAGTTGGGGCGATACTCCCGAAGGCAGCAATCGCCGGTTGAGGGTCCCTGGGGGCCCGGATAATGAACCACGCCGCGGTCATCGCCAGCAGGATTGATCCGGCAGCCAGTACCAGAGAAAGGTTGTCGGCCAATAGCTGGCGGCTGTGCTGAGGGGTCAGCGACGGCCATGCCGAGTACCGCGAAGTCCCGGTTTCCTCAAAAGGTGAGCGACCAGTGTAAGCGGGATTTGAGCCGAGACCGCGGTCGGATATGGCGTCTGGGACCGGGGGTCCCGATGAAACTGAGGCAACTTCCCCAGGGGTTGTCGACACCAGTTGGATACCGGGATTGGCGTCCTTGGAGACCGGGCTATCCGGGAATCCTTCCGGGAATCCTTCCGGGAATAAAGTTTCCCGGCTATCTGGAACTACCGACCCCTCTGGTTTCTGGCGCAATAATTTTTCCACCGAGTCAACCAGCGTTTCGGATTTCATGATTCCAACCATCATTATTCCAGCCATCATGCCGTCGGTCTGGCTCCCGGCAGTGGAGCGCACCGGCACTCCAGCGGTAAAGACCAACCGCTCGATGCGGGCATCGGAGAGGTTCAGGTTGCCATCTTCGTCCAGGGCCAGGACACCGAATTTCAGGGGTGAGATGGACGGCCGGCCCTGGCGGTTGAGGCTGTCATAGAAGGCCGGGGTGTTCTGCCAGAGGTAGAAATCTTGATGGAGGATTCCTGCGGTGGCGGCCACTGCTCCGGTGGCGTTCACCTGGGCCAGAGACTCGAACCCGGAATGGACCTGCAATAACTGACCCAGTCTTTGGCTGACGAGTACGCCCTTATTTTCACTTTCACTTTCACTTTCACTTTCACTGGTATCGTCGACGGCATCGTCGATACCATCGTCGACGATATCGTCGACCAGGGCCGCGTTGACCAGAATGGGGTCAGCCGCGATCGAGGCCAGGGCCTGGGCCTGGCTCTTCAGAATGCCTTCCCAGGCCAGGTCCACCTGATGGGAGTTGGCGGCGGTGGCATCGGCGGCAGGGGGTGTGCTCGACGTGAGGGAGTTGACCAGTGCTACTCCCAGGAGCAGCAGGGGCAGGACGACCGCCAGCAGCAATAAATTCAAAGTCTTGCGGCCGGCAGCGGTAGCCGGTACCAGTCGGGACCCGACGTTGACTCGCTTTAGCATCGCGGCTAGGCGGTTGCGGCTTTCGGCAGGACTTATTCCGGCATGTTGGTGTCTCTGAGTGTCCGGGGACATGGTTGGTTTTCCTGGTCGGTCGACCTGGTTGTGCTATATGTCGCGCATGTATGACGTAATGATGGCGATGGAAAGTAAAGAACAAGGTAAAGAATTGTGTGGAAACCCTGGGGGAATTCCGTCGGGGCCTTTTAATCGGGTGGCTGGTCCTCCCGCCGACCGGTCTTGGCTCAGCCGTCCGGGCCGGGCCTGTAACAACCTATTTACAAATTGGCAACATGGCTGTAACAAGTGATGCCTAGACTCGGGGCCAAACCAGTCAAATGGGAGGTTGTTGCATGTTGCGGAGGGCGTTGCTGCTAATCATGGTGGGGTTGCTGGCGGCGGGGATACTTACTGCCTACAACCTGGTTTTCGCTCAGGACATTACTTCCGACGAGGTGAATCTAGTCCAGGGTAGTAACGTGATCTGGATGTTTGGCGCTTTCCTGGTGTTCTTTATGCAGGCTGGCTTCGCTTTCCTGGGCGCAGGCCTGATACGGTCCAAGAATACGGCCAACTACTTGACCAAGAGCTTCATGGACTTCGCCATTGCATCCCTGTCTTTCTGGGCCTTCGGTTTTGCCCTGATGTGGGGCACTTCGGTCATGGGGATTGCTGGAACCACCAATTTCTTTCTGACCGACGCTGCTGACGGTCAGACCTACGTGGACTGGGTGTTCCAGATGGTCTTTGCTGGCACCGCTACCACCATTGTCGCTGGTGCGATGGCCGAGCGGACCAAGACCCAGACCTACCTGGCTTATAGCTTTTTGATTGGAGCAATTGTTTACCCGCTGTATGGTCACTGGGTCTGGGGAGGCGGGTGGTTGGGCAATCTGGACATTATTGGCCTGCCGGCGGCGGCGGACTACGCCGGTTCTGGAGTGGTGCACGCCTTGGGCGGTTTCCTGGCCCTGTCGGGTGCGGCGGTAGTGGGGCCGCGGATCGGCAAGTACAACGCTGACGGGTCCGCCAACGCCATACCGGGGCATAACGTGACTTATGTGGTAATGGGGACCTTTATTCTTTTCTTCGGCTGGTTCGGATTCAACATCAACACTGGAGACTCCATTGGCCTCAACGCCATCAACACCCTCCTGGCTGGCGCCACCGGAGCAGTGGTGGCATTGTACATTCAACTGGTCCGCACCGGTAAGTTGGATATTCTGATGGCCTGTAACGGTTCGCTGGCGGGGCTGGTGGGTATCACGGCGCCAGTAGCCTTTGTCGCGCCGTGGGCGGCAGTGCTCATCGGCGGTATCGCGGCACCAATCATGATCGTGTCGGTCAGCATCATCGAGAAAGTTTTGAAAATTGACGATCCGGTGGGGGCGATCTCAGTCCACGGTGTTACCGGGCTCTGGGGATTGCTGGCGGTGGGCATCTTCGCCAACGGCAATAATGGGGTCACCGGGTTGATATCCGGCGACAGTCAGCAAATCGTCTCGCAGCTAATCAGTATGGGCGTGGTGACGGCCTGGTCACTGGTCACCGGATTCGCCCTGTTCCTGTTGTTGAAGTTCACCATGGGCGTGCGGGCCACCCGGGAGGAAGAGATGGGAGGTCTGGATATGCCGGAACACGGTATCCTCGCTTATCCAGAGGCGGTTGGCGCCGGCGACGATTAGCCCTGCTGGTTGGGGGCACCCTGCTGCCGATGGCAATTTCGTAACATAGAATTAACATCCTTGAAAAAACTATGTAACAACTTGGTGGCATACTAACGTCATCAAGTTTGGTTTTGTATTGGGAGTCAGGAATTATGGAAGCAATTGCCGCAGTGGGTGTTTTCCTGGGACTGTTCAGTCTGTGGGTAATTCTCCCCAAGAAGCTGCTCAAGAAATAATAAAGCTTCTTTATTAGCCAGATTAACCAGGTCTTTTCAACGACCGGGGACTATTGAGGTCCCCGGTCGTCTGGCGTCTTTGTTCAGCCCGGCATAACCAGATGTTACAAAAATTTAACACGTTGGTAAAAAGGTTGTAACACCTGGGGTTCAATATAGAACCATAGCTTGTTATCAGGAGCGTCTGATCATGGAAGCCATCGCCGCCGCTGGAGTTTTTGTAGGACTATTCGGTCTGTGGGTCTTACTTCCCAAGAAGCTGATCAAAAAATAGGTTTGAATTTTCCAACCGGCGGGATACCTCCAAAGGTATCGGCCACAAGCCCATGTTCTTTGGCTTCGCCAACGGCATGGGCTGTATACGTTAGAGGGTCTGTTGGGTGGGTACGGGCTTACCGGAAACCTGGCCCGACGGGTATCCCAGTCAGAGGAAGAAACCAGGCTGGACTTGTCGGGGCATGACGAAGGTGCCTATACTGCATAGTGTCGGGGCTGCGGAATCCTGACGGGTGCAGGCAGACATTACACACAGCAAAAGAGGTTGGAGCTATGAGTTTCTATAAAGCGGAATACATCTGGATTGATGGCAGTAAGCCGACCGCCAAGCTGCGGTCCAAGGGCAAGGTTATACCCATGGGAGAAGAGCCGCCCATCTGGGGATTTGACGGCTCCAGCACCAACCAGGCTCCGGGCAGCGAGTCCGATTGCGTTTTGAATCCGGTATTTGTTTGTCCCGACCCCATACGCGGCGGTGACCACAAGCTGGTGATGTGTGAGGTGCTGCTCACCGATATGACGCCGCATCCCACCAATACCCGGGCGGCCTGCGCCGCCATTGCCGGCAAGTATGCTTCGATGGATACCTGGTTTGGCATCGAGCAGGAGTACACCTACTTTGATGGGATCAAGCCGCTGG
>DASTLM010000230.1:0-6121 GCA_035714945.1 Dehalococcoidia bacterium
CCTTTACCTGCATCACATCAGGTCCATAGAGCCGGTCCCGCATCAACTCCTTATCGATAGCGTAGTCCAGTGCTTGGCGGACCCGCTTGTCGTGGCAGGGGAACTCGGACTTCCAGCACCCCCGATAATTGGGCATTAAGAACACTGCTTCCGGTCCAAACACGAGACGCCCGCCCCCGGCCTCTACCTGCTCCCTCGTTGCCAGGCTGATTGGGGCGATGTCGGCACTCCCTGCCCGCAAGGCCGCCACCCGGGTGGATTCCTCGGGGATCAGCCGCAGGTCCAACAAGGTGAAGTTCACCCGTTTATCGGTAGGGAAGCCGTTTTCGGGCTGCTGGTAGTGGTCGGCGAAGCGCTCGAAGCTCATCACGTCCGAAGGGACGTGCTCCACCAGCCTCATGATGCCGGCGCCAATGGGGTTTTCGTCGTAAGCCGCCGCCTCATCGTCATCGTGCAGAGACGCCCGTTTGGGGTGGATGGCACCGTGGGTGGCCCCTGTGTTTTCGGAAATTCTTTCAGTGTACTCGACGAAGGGCTCCTTAAAGGTCACAGACACCTGGTCGGGCCCTGTCTGCTCCATCCGGTCTACGTTGCGAGCGATGGTCATGGCCGAATCACTTTGGCTGTACTCAAATGAATCAGGCCCATGGTGGTGCCGGAGGCTCCAAACTACATCCTCGGCTGTTAACTCCTTCCCATCGAAGAACTTCACTCCATCTCTTATGGTAAAAATCCAAGTCAGGCCATCACTGGACATTTGCCACTGGGTGGCGATGCCAGGGATGAATACCCTCTGGCCGTCTTTAACGTCGGCAGAGATGAGGAAGCTGTGGATTATCCGCATATAATCTTGGACCGTCGAACCGTAGACTCCGTCGAACCTTTCGATGCCAAAGTTGCCTATCATCGCGGTCACTTTGCCCGGATTCACCTCAATCTCTGCCGGCGGGGCTGCCACTTGAGGTACAGCGGTAGGTTGGGATGTAGCGCTCTCGACAGGAGCAGCAGTAGGTTCGGCTGCTGGTGCAGCTGTCGGCTCTGCGGCGCTGCCGCAGGCCACCATCAGTATCAGGGTTAGTCCGAGTAAGGTCGTTAGTATCTTCGCTATCATTGTCTGTCCTCCAGACATTCGAAATGGGTATGCTGCCGGACGAAACTTTGCCGTATACACCTCCTTTTTCAGTTCTCAATGAACAAACTGCGTTCATCTACCGTTAATCTACATCAGCTGTTGGAAGTGTCAACCCTGTAGTAGATTTTTGCCTGGACTTTATCGAAATGTGTTTCGCTTCGCGAAACGGGCAAAAATTCACTACGGGGTCAAGAGTATATAAAAAGCCCCGGGTCGAGTTGGCTCGGGGCTTTGTGCGAGGATACGCGGCTTTGGGAAGCCCTTCGACGGGCTCAGGACAGCACCGGTCCTTTACTTCAAAGTTATGGTATGCAGGGCAGAGGGATAGAAAGACAGGGGCCAGGGCTGCCACTCCACCACCCGCGGCCCCACCGCCCAGGGTATGTTCACGTAGCCGATACCTAGCTCATAGGTTTCTTCCCGCAGTCGCTGGAAGACGCGGTTAAAGGCGGCGCTCCGCTCCGCTGGCTCGAAAATCATTAGGGCTTCCTGAACCAGGTCGAATATCTCCTGGTTTTCATGCAACCTGCGGCTGTGACCGGGGGTCCCATAAGATTGACGAGTGAGGTTGCCTGGATCAAACCGGGCCTCGTTTTCCCGCCACAGAAGCTGGCCATCGAGATCACCGCTAGTGGTCAGTAGGTTCAGGGCGGCTTGATCTCCGACCCTTACCTCTACGTCCAGCCCCAACTCCCTCCGCCAGGAATCGGCAGCAATTTGGGCCGACTCGGGCAGGAAGGGCATGCCGATGGACACCCAGGTGTTGACGATGAGCTTACCGAAGTCTTCTCCGCCTGGGTAGCCGGCCTCGGCCAGCAGCTGGCGGGCCTTCTCCGGGTCAAAGGGCCAGGGATCCAGATCGGAGCTGTAACCGATAGCGCTGGGGGTAACATACTGCCAGCCCTTCACCTGGAATACCTCGGAGCCCCAGAGCTGGTCTTGCATCAACTCCTTGTCGATGGCGTAGTCTAGGGCTTGGCGCACTCGCTTGTCGTGGCAGGGGTACTGGGGATTGTAGCACCCCAGGGGAAGGACCCGCAGATAGAGCCCCTCCGGACCGAACACCAGGCGACCACCGCCGGCCTCCACTTGACTTCTGGTCGCAACACTAGCGGGGGCGATGTCGGCCTCTCCGGCCCGAAGGGCGGCCACCCGAGTGGCCTCCTCGGGGACCAGGCGCACGTCCAAAGACTGGAACTTGGGCCGCCGGTCCTCAGGCAAGCCGTTCTCCGGCTGGTAGTAGTAGTCGTCGAACCGCTCGAAGGCCATGAGGTCAGCGATCACGTGCTGGACCAGCTTCATGGGCCCGGCGGCGATGGGGTTCATGTCGTAAGCCGCTTCTTGGGCGTCGTCGTGCACCTTGGGCCGTCTGGGCAGCACTCCCCACCAGTTAGGGCCTGCCTCGGAAATGTAAGGCGGCAACCCGGCGTCAGCAATGTCGGTGGTGATGCTCACCTGGTTCGGCCCCACCCGCTCGATGCCCTCTACGATGCGGGCCAGGCCTTGGGCAGCGCTACTGGTGACCCTGTCCAGGGCCGAGCCGGACTCGTCCTTGCCCCAGTAGTTCATCCAGGTCCACCACACGTCATCGGCCGTCAGGGCGGAGCCGTCATGGAACTTGGCCTCGTCCCGGATGGTAAAGGTCCAGGTCTTCCCGTCGCGGGAAACCTCCCATCTGGTGGCTATACCGGGCAGCAGCTCGGTCTTCTCGTTGGTGGCGATGGGGAAGCCGTGAAGAATCCGGCCGTAGTTGTTGCCGCCCCCGACACCGTAATTGGGGACGAACCGCTCGTTGCCCATACCAGGAATCAACCAGGTGAGCTTGCCGGGATTGACTTCAACCTCTGCTGGTGGAGCTGCCTCTTGAGGCGTGGAAGTTGGCTGGGATGGTTCGCTCTCGACAGGAGCAGCAGTAGGTTCGGCTGCTGGCGCAGCTGTCGGCTCTGGAGCCGCCGGGGCGCCTCCGCAGGCCACTATCAGTATCAGGGTTAGCCCGAGTAACATCATTACTATCTTCGTCGCCATCGTATAATCTCCAAATATTCGAAATGGGTACGTTGACGGTCGAAATTTTGCCGTATACACCTCCTTGTTGAGTTTTTACTGAACAAACTGTGTTTATTTATCTTTAACATACACCCATTCCCGAAAGTGTCAACCCCGTTAGAGGCCCGATTTTCCCCACTGGAAAAAATCGGCAGAAACTAAAAGGTTCTGCCGCTAACGGGGTCAAGCATAATCCTTCAAAAGAGAAGCCCCGAGTCGAGTTGGCTCGGGGCTTTATTCAAGGATGCGGCTTTGAGAAGCCCTTCGATGGGCACAAGACAGGGCCGGTCCTTTACTTCAGGGTTATTGTGTGCAGAGCCGAAGGATATATTGCCAAAGGATATATTGCCAAAGGATATGGTTCCCGCGTCTCGACACGTTGTGCCAATTCCCAGAGGAGCTTTGGATTAGCTGATTACATGCGGGGCTACCTCTGGTTCTTCCAGTGCAGCCACACGGTAGATGGATTTAACATCCGGCCGGAAAACACGACGCCAGGCCTCTAGTCCTCGCATCCGACCTGCACCGCTTGCCTTGTTCGCCACTTCCATAATCTGCTCAGGCGAGGCTCCATGCTTTTGTGCCATAAGCATATGGCACATGATAATTTCATGGGGGTACCCACCCGTGGCTTGTACCGCCACTCGAATCAACTCCTTGGTCATAAGGTCGAGATGTGTGGGCTTGTCATAGCTTACCCTCCCGTTGTGCTCCCTTAGAGCCTCCACTCCGCCCACCGCAGCCGCAAACTCATGCAGGCCGTAACGGAACCCTCTCATTTCGAGAGTGCGCTTCAGTTCTTCCTGTAATTCGGTGTTCTGATCGGTTGCCATAGTACGACTCCTTCAAATTAATTTGAGTTTCCCGAGTCCGATGGCAAATACGTGTTTTTGCGTCACCTCCTTTACTTCAAGGTTATGGTGTGAAGAGCCGAAGCGTAATCGGACACCGGGTAGGGCTCCCACGTTTGGATGCGTGGCCCCACACCCCAGGGAATATTAATATAACCCAGGGATATAATATGGGCTTCTTCCCGTAGCCGCAGGTAGGTGCTGTTGAGGATTTTCTCCTCCTCCCCTTGACCGAGGGCGGCTACAGCTTGTTCCACCAGGTCAAAGGCTTCGGGGAGATTGTGGCGTATCCTCGCCTCTGGTCGTCCTCCATATGGCGAGTAATAAAGTCGCACAATGCCCGCCGCGTCATATCTGCCGTCATTATCCTGCCACATGACCTGGCCGTCGAAAATCTCTGGGGTGGTCGCGGTATCCCTTGACATGACCGTTGCATCAAGTACCCTCACCTCCACTTCCAGGCCCAGCTCCCGCCGCCAGAAATCGGCGCCTACCTGGGTTGCCTCGATCGCGAAGGGAATGAAGGGAGATTCTCTGGTGTTTACAATCAACTTGCCAAATCCCTCGCCGTTAGGATATCCCGCGTCCGCCAGCAGTTGCCGAGCCTTGTCAGGATCATAGGGCCAGGGATCCAGCTCCGGGCTGTACCCCAGGGTGCTGGGGCTGACAACCCACCACCCTTTTACCTGAAACACTTCAGGGCCATAGAGCTGATCCCGCATCAGCTCCTTGTCAATGGCGTAGTTGAGGGCCTGACGCACCCGCCGGTCATGGCAGGGGAACTGAGGGTTCCCGCACCCCCATAGAAAGATTTGAAACCCTCGTGCTTCTGGACTAAACACCACACGGCCGCCTCCATCCTCGACCTGCTGGCGCGTCGCCAGGCTAACGCGACCCACATCTGCCTCGCCAGCCCGCAGAGCCGCTACCCGGGTAGTTTCCTCGGGGGTCAGCACCAGGTGCAGCTCCGTGAAATTCAACCTTTTATCGTCGGGGAAGCCGTTTTCGGGCTGATGGTAGTAGTCATCGAAGCGCTCGAAGGTCATCGAGTCCGCCGGGACGTGGTCCAGCAGCTTGATGATGCCGGCACCATTGGGGTTGGCGTCGTAAGCCGCCGCCGCCTGCTCATCGTGCAGTGTCGAGCGCTTGGGCAAAACTATGCCGCCCGAATTTCCTCCTCCTCCCTGAAACATGTATGCCGGGATCTCAGGGGCGGGAACCTTAGTGGTCACGCTGATCTGGTCTGGCCCCGTCTGCTCTATCCGGTCCATTATGCCCGAGTAGTTGGTGGAGACCGAACTTTTGGCGTAATCCCTGGCTTGAGGCCCCATGAAATGCCGGAGGGTCCACAAGACATCCTCTGGCGTTACTTCCGTCCCGTCGTGGAATTTGACGCCTTCCCTGATGGTGTAAGTCCAGGTCAGACCATCATTGGATAACTCCCACTTGGTGGCGATGCCGGGAATCAACACCATCGCGTCATCCTTAACGTCGGAGGCGATGAGGAAACCGTGGAATAGCCGGTTGTAATCCACGCCTATGGTACCATAGACAGGATCGAACCGTTCAGTGCCAAATTGTTCCGTCAACAGGGTCACCTTGCCCGGGTGCACCTCAACCTCTGCCGGTGGGGCCACCACTTGAGGCGTGGCAGTAGGCTGGACCGTTTCGCCCACTACAGGAGCAGTAGTAGGTTCAGCTGCTGGCGCAGCTGTCAGCTCTGGAGCGGCCGGGGTGCGGCCGCAGGCCACCGCCAGTATTAGGGATAGTCCGAGTAATATCATTACTATCCTTATCGCCATGGTATATAACCTCCAAAAGTTCGAAATGAGTATGCTGTCGGTCTAACTATGCCGTATACACCTCCTCTTTTAGTTTTCAATGAACGAACCGTGTGTATATACTACCTTCAACCTACATCAGCTGTTGGGGGTGTCAACCCCGTTAGAGGCCCGATTTTCCCCACTTGTCAAGGGCGGAGAGAAAATGTACCATCAGGGCGAAGTAATTGTGTACCACCAGAGATGTTATCCAGGGGGTAGAAAGCCACCGATAAGAAGGTTTTCTGAGCAAGGTAAAGACACTTCAGGGA